>JBDRJG010000017.1:0-35323 GCA_043815085.1 Candidatus Iainarchaeum sp.
TTACAATAAACCTCCGGGGAGTAATAAGTATAGTAAAAGATTTGGAGTCTATTGGAGATCCATTCTCAATAACAACTAAGAGAGAAATTAATGAAATGAACTCTTTTACAGATACTCCGGAATTTAAAGAATTGGCAAATCCTATACCCTTAGCAAGCACACTTGAACACTACCTAAGACAAGCCAAAATAGATATTTCACTTTCAAGAAGAGAAGATAATTTCACTCAATATTTGGGTGTGACCTATGGAAAACCTGCAAAGATTAAGATAATTACAGACCTTGATGATTCAGAAAAAGAATTCAAAAGAAGCATCCTCCCTTGTCATTTCTACTTAATAAAAGACAAAATTTAGATAATTTCCCTCAATTTTTCAATCTTTCTCCACCCCTTTTTCAATTTTTCATTCGCTTGTTTTATAATTAATTTCAAAAAATTATCTTCAACCAAAACTTTTCCATTATCCAAAATTGGAAATTCCAGCCTTTCTGTGCTATTTAATTCCAAAACAATATTTTTTCCTAAAGCATTTATTCCAGAACGTCTCCATCCAATAGATTTTGCTTTTTCAAGAAGTCTCGATGCACTTTCTAAATCTCTGCACGCAATATGCAAAATAGGAGGTTCGAATTTGAATTTAACCAAATTTTTTCCAGAAATCTCTTTCAGAGATTTCTTTAACTCATTAAAAGAAATCCTATCATGCCAAACTTTTAAAAACAAATCTGGAGACTTTTTCTCTTTATCCAACATTAAAACAATTCTTCCAGCGCAAGATGAGGTTGTATAAAACTCTTCTTTTGAATTGATTTTCTCACAAATAGGGATAATTTTCTTATCCCATTCTCCAATAAAAGACTTGTCTAATTTTGAGAGAACTGCAAACTTGCGTTGAGAGAAAAAATCTTTTTGCATTTTTAGACTTTAAATTTTTTATAAGAAACATATTCTAAATTAATTTTTCTTGTAGAATCCCAAGGTAATTCTCCAGAAACAAGTTCCTTAATTATCTTAACTGGTTTTGGTTTAAACCATTTGGAATATGCGATTTCAATCAAAACCCCTTCTGCATAACCCAGTCCAAGAAGCATATTTGTCTCTTCATTTAATTTTTCAGGTTGATTTCTCCATATTCCACAATTAATATTCTCTCCCAGATTTAAATTAAGCCAACTATAACCAAATTCCTTGTCATCCAAAGGAATAATACAATAAACTTTTTTCCCCCCATAATCAAGATACTCTCTAGCAAAAAATTCTGAAACAGAACCCTTATCAGGAGTTATTACAATTTCATTTCCAGATTTTGCAACAATCCTGGATAATCCTTTAATTATATTAACAGCATCTTTATTTACTCTTTTCAAAGAATCTAGTTTTGTTGATCCAATAATCCCTATTCTCATTTTAATCGAAGATAATTAAAATTTATAAAGTTATCACTCAAAAAACAATTATCCTGCAGACATTAATTAGCTTTTTTAAATTCTCTCTTCAGATATCCATCCAATAATTTAGGATTTTTTCTGCAAAAATATTCTATCTTACTTGAAGATTCATGAGCCGAAGCATAATCTTCCCCAGAACTCATTAAATTTCTTTCATGAACCTCATGCAATAAAACAAATTTTATCTCTCTTAAAGTCAAATCATCATCAAGCCAAATCTCTCCCTGCGGTATAAACGAATAAACTTTATCGTGTCCCCCTTCTGTAAAGTCTATGAAAAACAAATCTCTCACTAATCTTCCATCAACAATCCAAACTTTTAATTTTCCACTGTATTTTTTCAGCAGTTGTTTATGAACAGAATCTGCAGTTTCTTTTATTTTTCGTTTTGTCTCAATTCCTTTTCTAACTAAATATTCTTTTATTCTTTCTTTTCTCTCAACAGCATTTGCTTTATCCACTGCTTCATTATAATCTACACCCTTAGACATTAATCTATTCTCCATCAACAAATAATTTATGTAAAATTTTTCTTCTCCAGGGACTTTCTGCCGATCTATCCAAAATTCATCCTGAGGAATAAAATTAAATCTATAGTGCTGCCCATAACTAGTAAATTCTCTTTCAATATTTGCCCTTATATACTCTCCATTAACAATCCAGACTTTAAAACCAGAAATCTCCGAGAATTTTTTTATATATGGTTTCCCTTTCTTCATTATTCTCTTATTATTAAAATTATATTTAAATATTTTATCTAAAAAGAAAATTCATTCCTTTTCCAATATCTCGCATCTTATATTTTCTTCTTCACAAAGCTCCTTAAATTCCTTAGCATCTTCGTTTCCCCCCACAATAGAACCGTAATGCATCGGGATAACAAGACTGGGCTTTATCAATTTTGCGGCTTCAAATGCTTCTTCTGCATTCATTGTAAATCTTCCTCCAATTGGAAGAAGCGCAACAAATTCTTTTCCTGATTGCTTATATCCAGTAAGTTTTTGCATTTCAGGGATTAAATCTGTATCTCCAGCATGATAAATTAATAGGTTGTTTATCTTTATCAAATAACCAACCCATGCTTCGTCTTTTGGATGAAAATTCTTATCAGTATTGTAAGCAGGCAGAATAGAAATTTTAACATCTCCAAAATCAAGCTCTTGTTCGGGTTCTACTATCTCCATTTTAATTGGTACATTGAATCTTGTAATCTTGCTCTGACAATCTGCAGTCATAAGAATCTTTGTTCCTTCCTGAACAATTTTTTCAATATCAGCAACACTACAATGATCATAATGGCTATGAGTTATAAGAATAATATTTGCTTTCTCTAAATCTCCTCCTATATTATAAGGATCGATATAGATTGTTTTTGAATTCTTGATTTGAAACCCGGAATGTCCAAGCCATTTCAATTCAACATCTTCAATTCTCATTAAACTAAACAAAGAAACATATTTTTAAAGATTACTATAAAAAAGAAAAAATTTCTCAAATTTAAAATTACATACAAAAAATAAAAAAGATGAATTATCTATAATTCATATTCTTCAATATCATCATCCTCTGATTCGGAATCTTCGTCTTCTTCCTTAAGATATTCTTCCCCTTCAACTTCAGACATTTTAGAACCTCCAAATTTAAGTAAAACCATCTTCCTTTCAAGATTTTTAAATCTATTGATACACTAAAAAATAGATAAAAAAGACTGGAAAAGCTTAAAAAAGAGAAAAAGATTAGACGGATACTAATAAAAAATAAAATGGCAAACAATGCATATGTCGACGCTTTAAGAAATTCTAAGACGAGCGATACTAAAATGATTCTATCTCCAAAAAGGCAAATTGTAGAAAATCAAAAAGGCAAATGTTATGTTTGTGAAAAAACTCTGGGAAATGCTATGTGCTATTTTTCTGTTGTTGAGGGTCCAGATATGAATACTGGAATAAATTCAAAAGAACTTAGAGCTATCTGCCCTTCCTGTTATTTCAGTTTAGGGAAAAATCCCGTCAAACAAGAAAAAAAATCAATGGACTCGGAAAAAGAAAAGACAAAAGCAAAGGAAAAGAAAGCCGAAGAAGAAGAACTAAACCTATTCAAGGAACTCAAACTTAAGCGCAATTCCAAAGACGAAATGTATGATAGATGGAATTAATTCTATACAAGTTGATTAAAAGATTTTAAGGATTCAATCTCGTAGGAGTTCTTGGGAAAGGAATAGAATCTTTTATTGTGTCAAATCCACAAATCCAAGCAGCAAATCTTTCAATACCCATTCCAAATCCTGCATGAGGAACACTTCCATATCTTCTAGAATCTAAATACCAATCAGAAGTTCCTAAGTCCATTTTAGCCTTTTTTAATCTTTCAACAATTTTATTCAAATTAGGTTCCCTTTGAGAGCCATCCACCATTTCCCCAACATCTGGGGCCAATAAATTAAAATTAGTCCCTGTTCCAGGATTTTTAGAATCTTCCCCATGATAGAATTTCAACAAACTCAAAGGATAATTAGTTACAAAAACAAAATTATCTCCATAATATTTAGCCAATCCTCTTTCTTCTGCTGATTTAAACTCCCCCCCATATTTTATTTTATGCCCTTTTTTAATCAAAGTCTCTATAGCTTGTTTGTAAGTTATTCTTTTAAATGGAATTTTTACTTTTTCTAATTTAGGAATATTTGCTTCTAAAATTTCTAATTCTAATTTGTTTTCTTCTAATACTTTTTTGATTACATAAGCAATGCATTCTTCAGCAATAACCATGTCATCTTCTAAATTCATCCAAGCACCCTCAAGCTCAAAATGCCAAAATTCAGTAACATGCCAGGGTGTTTTTGATCTCTCTGCTCTGAAAGAAGGTGCAATCGCATAGGCCTTTTCAACAGCACTTATGAAATTCTCTGCATAAAACTGCCAGGACTGAGTTAAATATGCTTTTCTGTCAAAATATTTAAGTTCAAAAGTTTCAGAACCCCCTTCACTAGTTGCTCCGCTTAGAGAAGGAGCATGAATTTCTGTAAACCCTTTTTTATGCATATATTCGTGCAAAGCAAAAAGAATTGTTGAACGAACTTTCATGCTAGCAGTCATTTTCCTGCTTCTCAACCACAAATGCCTTCTATCTCCAAGAAGCTCTTCATTCAAATCTTTATTTATCGGAAAATCTTCTGCAATCTGAATTATATTTATTTTTTTAACTAAAATTTCATATCCTGTTGGTGCTCTTTTATCTTCTTTAATATCTCCAAAAATCTCAACTGAACTTTCAATTTTTATTTTATCAATTTCGCTCCATTGTTTTTCAAAGTTTTTCTTTTCAAGAACACACTGAATTATATTAGAACTATCTCTCAAAACAATGAATTTCATTGCATTGCTTCCTCTTTCCCTATAAATCCATCCACGCACTGCTACTTTCTTCTGCTTTTTAGCATTATGAATAGCATCCTGGATTGATATGAACTTTTGTGCTGCCATAATTAAATATAGAAAAAGGAGTTTAATAAATTTTAGCTAGGAGAGATTTCTAACTCAATCAAATTTATATATTCCACATTCAACCAAAATTAATGGTATTTACAATAAAACACAAAGACAAAAAAACAAATGCAAGAATAGGAATTTTGAAAACAAAAAAAGGAAAGGTTGAAACTCCTTTTTTCATGCCAGTTGCAACACGGGGAAGTGTAAAAACTCTAACATCAGAAGAACTTAAAGAAATGAAAATCCCTGCTGTAATTTCAAATGCATTGATACTCTATCTCCGCTCTGGTTCTGAAATACTGAAGAAATTGGGGGGGATTGGAAAATTCATGAATTATCCTGGAATAAATTTCACAGATTCTGGAGGATTTCAAATGTATTCTAAAAGTATCTACTTAAAATCAAATGAGGAAGGAATATATTTCAAAAACCCCCTTAATGGAGAAAGAATATTCATGACACCTGAAAAAAATATGAAAATACAATTAGATATTGGAAGTGATGTTGCAATGTGCTTAGACTCAATGCCAATGTATGAACATTCAAAAAAAGAAATTGAAGAAGCAGTTAGAAAAACTTCTATTTGGGCAAAAAGATGCAAAGCTCACCATGATTTACTTCAAAAAAACACCCCGAAAAACAAAAGACAACTTTTGTTTGGGATAATCCAGGGAGGAATATACAAAGATTTAAGAGAAAAATCAACAAATGAACTTCTAAAATTAAACTTTGATGGCTATTCAATTGGAGGATTTGGACTTGGGGAAACAATTGAGGAAGAATTCAAGATAGTCAAGCTTGTTAAAGAACTTCTCCCAGAAAACAAGCCAGTCTATCTAATGGGAATAGGAAATCCAGTTGAGATATTAAAAGGAATAGAATTGGGTATTGATATTTTTGATTCTAGAATGCCTACTCAAAATGCTAGAAGAGGAACATTATTCACTTCAAAAGGAAAATTAAGAATATTAAGGGAAAACTGCAAATTTGATAGGTCACCTATAGACAAAAACTGTAAATGCTTTGTCTGCAAAAATTATTCAAGGGCTTTTGTAAGATACCAACTTCTGCACGATGAATTTACTGGGAAAAAACTTGCAACTTATCACAATGTTTATTTCTTGGCTAAATTAATTGAAAAAGCAAAAGAGAAAATAAAACAAAATAAGTTTCAGGAATTCTTGGAAGAAGTTGAGGAGAATTATAAGGAATAAATAATTATCTGTCACAATTTTTATATGATCACCATATTAGGTTAATAGTTGAACAATGTTATTATTTTGCCACGATAACTAAATTTTTCCCAAGAGTTTATCTTTGAGAACAATTTTTTAGTCAAATTATAATTATTACCCCATTTTGCATAAGCATTCCATCCTTGAAAACTATCAAATAATTCTTTGTATGAGATTTCTTTTTTATTGAATAAATTAATTTTCATCCGCATATTATGAATATTTCTTTTTCTCAGTAATTTATAATTATAGAAATTTCTAAATCCAACAAAATTCACTCCTTTTGATATATTTATTACCTTAGACTTATCTGAATGAAGTTCAAGCTTTAGCTCTTCTCTTAAAAATTTATTAATCTGTTCTTTCCAAATAAGAAGTTGCCTTTTAGAAGTATTAAGAATAACAAAATCATCAACATATCTAACATAATATTTTACTTTTAATTCATGTTTAATAAATTGGTCTAATTCATTAAGATAAACATTTGCAAAAAATTGAGATGTTAAATTGCCTAAAGGCATTCCTTTAATTAATAAAGAAAAATTCGCGTCTCTTTCCCGCCCAGTCTCTCTCTCTCTCTCTCTCTCTCTCTCTCGACTTCAACCTTGTTCTTCATAATCTCTTTAATCAACCAAATCGTTTTCTCGCACTTAATCTTTTTTTTAATAATCTCTAACAGAATACTATGATTAATCTCTTGGAAATAATGTTTAACATCTGCCTTCAAAACGAAACAATTCATTGAATTATTTCTTGAAATCTTTCTTAAAAGGCAATCAAATCTTTGAACAGCAAACAAATTCCCCTTTCCTTTTCTATTGGCACATGAATCATAAATAAAAGTCTTATCAAATAGGGGTTCGATTATTCCTACAAGAGCATGATGAACGATTCTGTCTCTAAATGCAGATTTTGAAATCTTACGCGTCTTTGGATCGCGTAAAATAAATGTTTTAAGAGGTTGTAAATTATAAGTTTGATTATTTAATTCGTCATAAAGGACTTTTAAATTATAAGCAATATTTTCTTCAAATTTTATAACATAATCTCTTTTTGCTTTTCCTTTTCTTGCTTTTCTCCAGGCAAAGATTAGATTCCTTAAAGAAATAATCTCATTATAAATACTATTGTATGTTTTCATTTTAAAAGCTGTCCTGAGATGAACTATTCCAAGCTCCGAATTCCTATTAGACGGATTCCTGTTGTAATTCAAGTCAGCCCTATCGGAATTCGCATTGAACCTCGCGAAGCGTATAGCCAATTTATCATTAGCTCAAAAGCTTTCACCACTTTTTCAAGTTTCACAGTTCTAGAATTGCTACTAATTGTCAAAGTTGAATTTTACGACTTAAAATAAATCTAAATGATGTGCGAATAAATTGACGTGTAGTCCATCTCAACCTCTCTTACTCAAGGAGAAGTTATGTTTAGGACAATAAAACTAATAAAAAAGAATTTAAAAGATTTTCGCGCGTCGCCTCGCGACAAAAAACATTATTCAACAAACTAGCGAGTTAAACCTATTCACGCTTAACAGCAAATACCCCAAGCCCCGAAACCCTAGCAGACGGACCCCCGTCGTAACACAAGACAGCCCCATCGGAATACGCAAGGAACCCCGCGACTGAATTATTATCACTTCTTGGATTCCAATAATATAAATCTCCTGACTTAACTTTCTTGTTTGGAAGTCCTTGAGAAGTATGATTTTCTAATATATAATCATCCAGAGAGATTCCGGGAGTTTTATCTTTCATTAAAGTATTTTTATCAAGAACTTCTGAATTCTTAGGAACTAAACTTCCATTAGCATTCAAAACATGATTATAATTAATATACAAATCCTTTCCTTTTACCTTAAAATCAGCATCAAGCCAATTTGCTCTCCAAGGACTTCTTACTTCTGTTATCTCTTTATATAATTCTGGAGAATTAACTTTAGCATATTTTAAGAATTCTATAAATTCAGGTATTGTGGGCATTCTTTGACCATTTGATTGAAGCTCCTTATGTGTTTCATACCAGTTTTTGCCTTGTAAAGTTCTTTCCCCTGCAAAATAAAGATTTAATTCTGGAACATGAAGAAATCTATTTGAATTCTTTAAAGAGCCATTCTCCAAATCTTTTCTCAATTTGTATTTCAGACCAAGCTGATTAAAAGCATTCAAACTTTCATTGCTCACTTCAATTATTGGTGCCATGCTTTTTACAGAAATTCCTGGTTTATAAACTTTTCTATATTGTAGTTATTGTATAGAAGTAACAAATATTAAGGTGTCAATCTTGTCCTGTCTCTTGGAAACATTCATTTCTTCTTTACTTTTTTACTTGACTTTCTTAAATCAAGTCCAACTTCATTTAATTGTTCTTTTGAAATATTAGAAGGAGCATTCAACATAACATCTCTTGCAACTTTATTTTTTGGAAAAGGAATTACTTCCCTTATAGTATCCTCTCCAGCCATAATCTGAACAAGCCTATCTAAACCTAAAGCTATTCCCCCATGGGCAGGTGCTCCATAACTTAAAGCATCTAATAAAAATCCAAATTTATTTCTTGCTTCTGTTTTTGATATTTTAAGTATATCAAAAACTTTTTCCTGAATTTCAGGATCATGAATCCTAATTGAACCTCCTCCAATCTCACTCCCATTAAGGACAATATCATAAGCCAGTGCTTTAGATTTTTCATCAAAATCTAACTTTCCTTTTTTCCCTTGAACAGGCATTGTAAATGGATGATGAACTGAAACCCATCTTTTCTGTTCTTTAGAAAACTCAAATGTAGGAAAATCTAAAACCCAACAAAAAGCAAATTCATTCTTATCCTCTGGATTCTTTCTTACATCAGGATTATCTTTCTTATATTTACTCATTGCTTCATCATAAGAAATTCGCTTAAAAGGAATATGTATATCTTTATTCAAAACCTCCTTAAAAACATGTTTCAACATTCTTTCAATTACATCAATTATATCATTCTGTTCAATAAAGCTCATCTCAACATCAATTTGAGTAAACTCAGGTTGCCTATCTTTTCTTGAATCCTCGTCTCTAAAACATCTTGCAATCTGAATATACTTATCAAAACCAGATACTTGTGATAATTGTTTGAATAATTGCGGACTTTGAGGTAAAGCATAAAAGTTTCCAGGATAATTTCTAGAAGGAACAACATAATCTCTTGCACCCTCTGGAGTTGATTTTCCTAAAATAGGAGTTTCAAAATAAACAAAATCCTCTTTTTCAAAGAATTTTAAAACAGAGTTAATTGTTTTGCTTCTAAGTAAAATATTCTTTTGCATTCTTTCTGTTCTCAAATCCAAAAACCTGCTTTGCAATCTTATTTCTTCTTCATTTTCTGCCTTTATATCAAAAGGAAGCTTAGGACAGAGATTAAATATCTTCAAATCAAGAACTTCCACTTCAATTTTCCCTTGCTCACCCATATCTTTATTAATCTGATTTTTAGGCCTTTTTTTAACTTCTCCAGTAATTTTAATGCATGATTCAAGAGTCAGTTTTTTAGCTTCTTCAAGAGTATGCCCTTTACTAGAAACAATACACTGAACTTTTCCATATCTATCTCTTAATACAATAAAGACCATTGATTTAAATTCCCGAATAGAATCAACCCACCCACATAATTCAACTTTCTTTCCAGAAATGCTTTCATTTATCTCGCTTATCTTGTGGCTTCTTTCCATGATTAAGAAAAGAACAAGGGTTTTTTATTTCTTTCTCTTCCCATAAAACTTAACATCCCTGATTTTACCTTTGTCCTCATCAATGTCAATCAAAACCTGGGCATTAACTCCATAACCTGGATTAATTATTAGGGTCTTCCCAATTTTATCTTTACCAACACCTTCATGAACATGCCCGCCAATACAGATTAGAGGCTTATATTTCTCGCAGAATTTTCTTGCCACATAAGAACCCAAATGTCTTTTATCAGCAACACTATTTTTATTCTTTACAATGTCTAATTTAGTGTTATATGGAACATTATGTGAAATAAATATTGCTGGATATTTTTTATTTCTTAAGTTATATGAAGAAGATAGAACCTTCATAATTTTAAAATAAACTTTATCTAATTTACTTATCTCTAACTTGGTTAATTTCTTTTTTGATTTTTTTATAATTCTTTCTTGGTTACTGCTTAATCCATAACCAATAAAATTTATCTTATTGAATTCTTTATTTTTAAATTGACAATCATAAACATTTTTTAGTCCCCTTATCAAAAATTCGTTTGTATTCGCTCCAAGAAATCCATCAAACCCACTTTTAAAATATGCATAATTACTTGCTTCGGGATTCTTTATTTTGGTTTCACCCCGACTTTGATCCCAGTTTCCTGGAACAAAGAAAACAGGTTTTCCTATAGAATTAAGGTATTCAAGTATCTTTCTTCCTACAGCAAGAGAATTTCTCTCTAATCTCTTAATTCCTTCTTCTCCAATATCAGATAACATTAATTCCTTTGCACTAGGAGCATCTTCTCCAAGTTCTTTCAAAAGATAAAACCATAATTTATAATACGGTCTAAATTTACTATCATCGCAAACATCCCCCACCTGAATTATACAATCAAAATCATTAAAATGAATTTTAGGCTTTCTTCCGTGCAAATCTCCTATAACTAGAATTTTCATTTTCTCTCAATCAACTTATTTATTATCTCCATAGCTTCCTTTCCATTTATCTTTCCCTTCATTTCCCCCATAACCAACCCCATATAAGCATTTGCATTTAATCCAGGTTTTTCTTTTATAATTTTTAGAATCTTCTCTTCAACTTCTGAATCCTCTGCTTTCTCAATCCTAATAGCCTCCTCGAAACTCTCACCCCCAATAATTTTTATTAGAATATTCTTAACATCTCCTCCTAATATCTTTTTCTTTTTCAGAGCTCTTAATATATCCCCATAAATATCACTAAATTTATTTTCAATTTCATTCAATTTTTTTCCTGTTTTAGAGGCAATTTCTTTAGGATATAAAAGCATCAACTTTGCAACAAAATTAAGATCATTATAAATCTCTGCTAAATTCTTAAATTCATCAATTTTATTTTGCTTTAATAGAAGTTTAATCATCTCTTCATTCAATCCTTTTGATTTTAATTCTCCTACAATATCTTTTCTTAATTTAGGCAAATTTTTCTTAACTTCATTAATAAGATCTCTGGATATTTTAAGCAAAGGTAAATCTGTTTCAGGATACATTCTGTCTGCTCCAGGCATAGGTCTCAAAAACTCTGAAGTTAAATCTGGAAGTGCATTTCTAACCTCAGCTTGTGTAGGATTATCATTATCATGCAAATATTTCTGTCTTATGACCTCATTTTCAATTACTGTCAAAAAAGTCCTCATATCCTGAACCCCCTTCATCTCAATCCTATTCCCATTCATTATTGAAATATTAACATCCTGTCTTATTGTTCCAATTCCTCTTTTAACTTTGCAACTTCTAAGAACATCTCCTATATGTAAAGCAACTTCTTTAGCCTGCTCTGCAGATTTTATATCTGGTGCAGTTGCAATCTCAACTAAAGGAATTCCTAACCTATCCAAATTCCAATAAATTTTATTTCCCTCTTTCTTTACTTCTCTTGCAGAGTCTTCTTCTAAACAAATAATATCAATCCCAACTTTACCCAAAGAAGTTTCAACATATCCCTCTCTTGCAATTAAAACAGTTCTCTGAAAACCAGAAGTATTGCTTCCGTTAATAACTGTCTTTCTCATTATCTGGGTTAATGGAAGTATTTTGCAATTTAGAAGCAAAGAAATTTGTAATGCAATTTTTAGTGCTTCTTCATTTATATTATATGGGGGTTCCTCATCAAGTTCAACTAAACAAGTATTACTTTTATGCCCTTGATAAACAAATTCTTTTTTTAGATTTGCCTGATACTGCGCTGCAATATCAACTCCCCCAGATTCTCCAGCAACTGCATGAAGTTTCCTTTCAACAAAAAAATCTGGCTCATCACTTCTCAAAACAGAAGGACAATTGCAAAATAGTTTATGAGTATCTAATTGCTGATGAATCTCCAATCCTGATTTGAATTTAAGTTTTGAATAATCTATATCTGACATGAAAACAACAAGAATGTGGCATTATTAAATTTTAGCATAATTTTGCCAAGTCTTTTTTGAATTCTAAGCTTATTCTTGTATTTTTAAAACTTTTTAACAAAAGTTCTTTTACAGAATCATCAAGAGTTCTCTTACTGTAAATTATAATTTGTCTGTGCATAGGCAATATTTCTTTCAATTTTTCTAGCAATTTCTCTCCATCTATCTTTCCAAGAAATTGCCTCTGTTGATCAAAACAACCGTAATCTAAATAATAATCTTTTGTCAATTCATTATAGGATAAAAAATATCTTTTCATTTTAATTTTTTAACTAGTTTTTCTAAATTTAAAGTTAATATTTCTTTTTTAGGAATCCCCTTAAAACCTTCTTTTTTATAAACTTCCAAAGGGATTTCCAGAACTTCTAATTCATTCAAACAACCAAAATTTTTTCCTATTGGAACAATTCCATTTTTTTCTAAAACCTCTTTTGAAGGAGAATTGCAAGTGTAATGAATAAATGAATTTTTACTTATTACAAAATAAGGGAAACATTCTAATAAATGATGTTTATATTCTTTTTCCATGTTTTCTTGATTTTTCTTAAATATTTAAACCTTTCTATATGTAACTCCTTAATAGTTATAACTTATTAACTTCTAAAATCAAAAAACTTATAATTGACTTTTTGCAAGTATAATTATGAATAAAAGGAAGGGTAAGAGAAATTCTACTCAGAATATAAATCATCCAAATCTTCTCCCAACAACATTTGGACAGAAGGGAGCAGATAAACTAACAAAATGGGCAGGTAGTTGGACATTTATCATCTTATTTATGCTAATTCTAATTTTATGGATAAGTGCAAATGTATATGCTTGGATTGAATCTTGGGACCCTTACCCCTTCATCTTATTAAACTTGTTTTTATCCTGCATTGCAGCAATTCAGGCTCCAATAATTCTTATGTCTCAGAATAGAGCAAATCAAAAAGACAGACAAAGAGCACAATATGATTATTTAGTAAACAGAAAAGCTGAAAGAGAAATTGGGGAAGTTCAAAGGCAATTAGAGAGAATTGAAGAAAAATTGAATAAAAGAAGATAATAACAAAATTAAATAATTCTCACAATCTCTCCTTCTTTATCTAATTCAATAAAATGTGAAACTTTCCCCTCCCTGAAATCACTGCATTGATTTTCAATTAAATTATCTTCTTCTGTTCTTGGAACATGAACTATATCGACAACATAATCCTTACAAGTATCTAAACATTGCGAATTAATTTCCCCTGTAAAATTATTAAATTTCTCAAGAGCACAATTAATTATTTCCTGTTGCTCTAGAACATAATTAGGAATTTCAGAAGGATTTCCATGTTTAATCCAAACACCCCGAGAATCCTTTATCCAATTATCTTCATCTCCCCGAATAATTAAGAGGATTATGCCTAAAAATACTAAAATCAATATAATAACCAAGACCAACAAAGATCTTTTCATCTTATTCTTCCAACCTTTTATTAAATTCCCCTGCAATATTTTCAAGCATCTTTTCCTTAATCTTTTTTTTAGATTCTATCCATCCACTATGTCCAAGAACCCATCCGAGCTTAATTAAAGCTGTTTCAGACAGCATATCTTCTAGATAAATTACTCCTGCCTCAATTAATTTTCTTCCATTAGAATAAACTAAACCATCGACTCTCCCGTTAATACACTGAGAAGTTCCACAGAAAGTCATTCCTTTCCCTGAAAGTTCTTTAATTTTCCTAATCCAGCTGGTTGAAGCATTACCTAACCCACTTAATTCCAAAATGATTCCCTTATATTTATTTTTGAAATAATAATCTAAAATATCAGGAGATTGCCCGGGATATAATTTAACAAGAGCTATTTTTTCTTCAAACTTTATATCAATTTTAACTTTTTTCCCATTGTTTCTCTTGTTAAAAACTCCAAATATTTCTATACCTTTTTCAGGAAAGACTTTTGCAATAGGCTTTCCATTTATGACTTTAAATGCATCTCTCTTTGAAGTATGCATCTTCCTTACTTTTGTTCCGGGCATTGCATAACAAAAATCATCTTCTGAATTTGCATGCCCAATTAAAACAACTTCTGCAATATCACTAATTCCTGCAATGAAAGCAGAGCAAACTAAATTCAAACTTGCATCTGAACTAGCCCTATCAATGCTTCTTTGGGAATAAGTCAAAACAACTGGTTTATTTAATTTCCCTAAGAAAAAACTCAGTGCAGAAGCAGTGTAATGCAAAAAATCTGTTCCATGAGTAATAATAACTCCTTGTATATTTGAATCATTCAACAATCTTTCACATATTTTTGCAATCTTCTGCCAATCTTTAAAATTCATCTCTTCTGAGAATTTCATAAAAGGGGTTTCTATCTTCAAGACATTAACTTTTTTGAACAATTCAGGATAAAATCTAAATAAACTTTCAGGACTATCTAAAGGATGAACCCCCCCTGTTTTAGAATCATATCTTGAAGCAATTGTCCCCCCAGTAATAATCATCCCTATATTTGGTTTTGAAGAATCCTTCTTAATTTCAAATTTACTTTCTTTTTCACTAAACTTCTTCAAAACATTTATGTTAAGAATTTCTTTTTTATTAAAACCTATATTATACCCATTTCCTAATTTCAATAAAATAACCCCTTTTTCAGATTCAGGACTCTCAAGAAGCAATCCTTCATAGATTATCTTTCCAAAATGTATTTCAACCAAATCTCCTGGTTTAGGAATATTTTTCTCCATGGGATTATAAAAGAATTGACAATTAAAAACTTAATGATAAATGAGCCCAGGAAGAAACTTGCCTTTGAATTTGGAAATTTCTAAACCAATCTCATGTTTCGCATGAGCCCAAGAAGAATCGAACCTCCATCACCGGGAATGGATAGGCTCGGAGGGAATCGAACCCCCATTCTTTGGGCCGAAACCAAAAGGTCTATCCATTAACCTACGAGCCTAATATTTCAAAAATACAAATAAAAAAACCTTTTTATAGTTTGATATTTTGAGTATAAAAAGAGAAATTGAACATGCCATTAAAAAGACATCATAAATGGATGATTGGAGGATTTAGCACAGTTGTTATAATCTACATGATTATAACGGGGATACTTCTAAATGGGATTATAGTAAAACAGCAGATAAATCACAATGAATTATCAAATAGAATAAACAATTTACAAGCAGATACTCAGAACAAATTAAATGAATTAACAGGAAGTCTAATGGAAACAAGAGACTCTTTTATTTCATTGGATGAGTCACTAAATTTAAAACTAAAAGAATTAAAGACTTCAGCGAGTTCTGATTTCTCTGAAATTATAGAGAATTCAATTAAATCTGTAGTGACTGTGAGAACAGATGTTGGACAAGGAACAGGTTTTTTAATAACAGACGACGGATACATCGTAACAAATGCGCATGTTTTGCAGGGGGGAAGAGAAGTTTATGTTTTGGATTATGAACAAAACAAACATGAAACAAAATTTGTTGGATATAACATAAATCTAGATATTGCTTTGCTTAAAATAGGGGGAGATTACACTAAATTGGAGTTGGGGGATTCAGATGATGTTCAAGTAGGAGAAAAAGTGATTGCAATAGGAAATCCATTAGGACTGCAATTCTCAGTTTCTGAAGGAATAGTTTCTGCTGTAAACAGGGAGGGAACAAATGGAATTAAGGCATATATACAAACAGATGCTGCCTTAAATCCAGGAAACTCAGGAGGCCCATTGATTGACAAACAAGGAGAAGTAATAGGAATAAATAATTTCAAGGTGAGTTCAAGTGAATCTCTTGGATTTGCATTAGAATCTAATTACATTAAAAAGGCGGTTAATGATATCTCTCAGGAAGAAATTGGAGAAAATTTAATTTAGCAAAAACCATTAAATAATTTTAAATATCCTTTTTCTCTTAAACTATTATGAAAAAACAATCAGAAGAACAAAAATCAAAGATTTTAGTTGCTGCTCCTGATAAGTCGCAGGAAGGAATTACTGCAAAAAGACAAGAAGACTTTTCAGAATGGTTCACACAAGTATTGGAAAAAGCAGAATTAATTGATTTAAGATTAGATATAAAAGGGTTTCCAGTTATTCGGCCTTGGGCTGCAATAACAATTGAGAACATGTTTAAACATTTAGAAAAAGAATTGCAAAAAAAAGGACACAAACCCACATTTATGCCTTCTGTAATTCCAAAAGAGAATCTAACAAAAGAATCAGAACATGTTAAAGGATTTATTCCAGAAGTATTTTGGTTAAAAGATATTGGAGATAATAAAGAACTTGCTCTGAGACCAACTTCTGAAACATTATACACCCCCATGTTTAAATTATGGGTAAGAAGTTACAGAGATCTCCCGTTAAAATTATATCAAAGAGGTTCTGTTTTCAGGATAGATACTAAAGCTACAAGACCCCTAATAAGGGGGAGAGAATTTATATGGATTGAGTGCCATGATGCATTTGAAACAAGAGAGCAAGCAGAAGCTCAAGTTCAGGAAGATATAGATACAACTGAAAAAGTTATGCACCAGATTTATGGAGTTCCTTTTTTACCAATGAAAAGGCCAGAATGGGATAAATTTGCAGGAGCAGAATATACCGTTGGTTCAGATTGCTTTATGCCAGACGGAAAATTAATACAACAACCCTCAACACATTTAATGGGACAAAAATTTTCAAAAGCATTTAATGCAACATTTAAGAATAAAGAAGAAAAAGAAGAATATCTTTGGACAACAGCCTATGGTCCAGCAATCTCAAGAATACTGGCCTCTGTAATTGCAACACACGGAGATGATTCTGGATTAGTTCTGCCTTACTCAATTTCCCCGATACAAGTAATAATTATTCCAATATTTAATGCAAAAAATAAAAATAAAATATTAAAAAAATCCAAAGAAATTCTAAATAAATTAGAAAAAGAAGATATAAAAACAGAAATAGATGGGCGTGAATACAAAAGACCAGGGGAAAAGTATCACATCTGGGAATTAAAGGGGGTGCCATTTAGAATAGAACTTGGCGAAAAAGAATTAAAAAAAGAAGAAATTATTTTATTTACAAGAGATATAAAGAAAAAAGAAAAACTTAAATTAAAAGATCTAAAAAAGATAAAAGAATTTGGAAAAGAATTTGATAAGAGATTAAGAGAGAAAGCAGACAAATTTGCAGAAAAGAGAATAGTAAATTGTTCAAATAAAAAAGAAATAAAAGAAACTCTATCTTCAGGGAAAATAGCAAGAATAAATTTCTGTTCAACAGATAAAGCCGGAATTGCCTGTGCTGAGATTGTTGAAAAAGAATTCTCAGGAGATGTGAGAGGAACTTTAGCTAATAAAAATGAAAAACCAGGAGGCAATTGTTTATTTTGTGGGAAACCAGCAAAAGAAGTTGTCTATATTGGAAGAAGTTACTGAAATATTTTGCATACTAACCCCTACAAAAAATTCTGAAATTAAATTTTATTGTTCACATTTTATACAAGAATTGAGTTCGTCTTCGAGTTGAATTGTAAATTCAATTAATCTGCTCAATTCTTTTTCTACATACTTTTTCTCAGCCATCTTTGCTTCTTTCGATTCCATTTTGCACGGAAACAAACACTCATTTAATCCAACCTTGTAAATCTAGAAAGAATCATGCCCCAATTCAATCCAGACCTAAAGACAGAATTAAATTGAGTTTAGTTTAATAAATGAAGTATAGACTAAACCAAGTGTACAATTTCTCCAGTGCATCCTATTTAGTCTTCCTTCCATACTTTTTTTAAGTATGAATACTTTATAAATATTTATATTTATTAAAAGAGAACAATTATTTCCTAACCAAATCCTTAATCCTTCTTTCAAATTCCTCAATATCTTCTTTTCTAATTTGTGCACCAACTGCATTCTCATGCCCCCCACCTGTTGAATTTTCAAGCCCTTCTATAACTTTTAAAATTAAATTGCGAACACCTTTCCCTCTTCCAGAAATATTTGCTTTAATTCCTTTTGTATAAATAACAAAAATCGCCTTTTCTGGAAAAAGATATTTTAATCCATTTGCTATATCTGAACTCATACTCGTATCTCCTGCATACTTAAAAATTAATAAATTCCCAGAAGCCATTTTTTTTGCCTTTAGAATAAGTTTATTGTATTTCTTGTCGATCTCCTCAAATCTATTGTGCATAATCTTATTTTTGGGGGTTTCTTCAAGAATTTCATAAGGAGTCTTAGCATTCATTAAAAATTTTATCATTTGAATAACATTGCTTATTCTGTCTTTTAGAGCAAAACCTAAAATTCTTGCAAGCCTTCCTATTTCAGAACCATAAAAAATATCAAATGCCTCTTTTGAATTTACACTCAAATCAGGATAATTCTTGCTAAATTCCTTGTAAAAATCCGGGACAAAATTATCTGATATACACCCCAAAATTCCTATCCAGGCATCTTCTTTTTTCTGACTAACCTGATAGCAAATTAAAGTTGTTGGCTCATTTGATTTTTCTTTGCCAAACAAAGGATTATAATAATTTACAAAAGAAGGGATTTTTTGTCTATCTATATCATGATGGTCTATCCAAACAATAGGTATATTTACTTTTTCTACTTTTTCAAAAAATTCTTCTGAAATTTCGGGTTTGTCCAAGACAAAAATATAATCTGAATTAAATTCTTCAACTTTTCTAAAATAATCTTTAATCAAGGCAGGGGAACTTTTTATGGGAAAACCCTTCCCCCTTCCTATATATTTCTGCAACAACAAAAAACTACAAAGTCCGTCCTGATCATTATCAAAAAAGAAAACTGGATTTTGCGCCTTGTTTAAATGCTCGCGAATTTCTTGTATTTGATTAGTAGTTAGCATAAGATAATCAGAAAATTTTATTATATAAGGTTTTGGAAATGAGAGAAAAAGATTTTTATTTAAAGAATTTTGAGGCAATTGAATCTTTTAGAGAATAATATTTGTTCATTAAAAATTTCATTCTTTCTTTTGCTTTATTAAAAACCAAAGTATCGGAAGATGAATAATTCATGTAATCTATTCGAACCCTTTCAAGTTGATAAAAAAGAGGGTCTCTAGTAAGATACGGCTTAACATCATATGTAATTAGTGTTCTATCAAACTTTTCTTCAAAAATATCCCCAGAGATAAGAAAATTAAATGATTTCCTTTTTATAAATTTATCTACCTTTTTATCTATGTCCTTAGGAAAATAATAAGAAACTTCGCTTGAATCTATATTCATTGATATTGCACATCCAGCTAGCGTTTTTTTAAATCCAAAAAACTTGCTTGAATCCACATCTTTACCACCCGCCCATGCAAATTCATCTAACTCCGATGTAAAGACCTTGCTTGAACCACATCTACCCCCAATTAAACCCAATCCTGCAAAAACAAGAGGTGCAATTTTAAATGCTAAGCTTTTTCTCATAATCTCTCTAGAAATCACAGATTTATAAATATTTCTATAATGTAACCTTTTTATAATTACAACATCTTAAATTCTCTTCCCTACCCGAATATATAAACCTTTGTGAGAAATTTAGCAATTAAAATATAGAAGCGTAAATTAAAGGAAGAGCAATGGTTGCATCACAAAAAACATCAACAAATTCTGCTTTAGGATTCATTTTCCCCCATGAAATCCCTTCTTTCAAAGGAGCACCTGAACTTCCGCCTGATTCTGCTCTGTCTGTTGTTATTTGAATTCCATAATCTGCACCTTTAGAGAACTGCAGAGTTTGCTGTATAAAATTCTTTGGCAAACCACCCCCTATATAAATTACTCCATTTCTCTTTGAAGTCCAAGCTATATCAATAATCTCGCCCATGTCAGAAAAAACATCAATATTCGTTTTTCCCTTTCCTGTCGCATTTCTACCCCAAATCATTAGGCCTATTCCAGAATCTGCAATTCCCGGGCAGAAGACAGGTATTCTCTTTTCATAACATTTTTTCAGAATTCCTTCTCCTGGACAAAGTTCACCTAATTTCCAGAGTAATTCTTTTATGTTTTTGCATTCTCTTAATCTATCAAAATTTTTCTCAAAAAAGTCTTCCAACTTTTCATAAACAGAATTTTTCATGAGAACATTGTAAATTCTATCTAAACCTTTTTCACTCAAATAAACATCATCTACCAATTCATCATTTTCAATCTTATAGTGTTTTTCTCCAAGAGATTCAATTAAATCATGGGTAAGATTTGCGCCTGTAGTAACAAAAACATCTGTTTCGTCCAACATATCAAAAATAATCTGCTTCATACCTGCTGGAACCATTGCTCCTGCAATTCCAAGAAAGACCTTGCAATCTCCATCTTGAAACATTTTACTCATAATCCTTGAAGCTTCTGCAATTTTTCCTGCACCAAATCCTGCTTCACTCATCTCATCAACTAACTCAGATACCTTCATATCCTTCTTAATTTTTATCGATTTTATTTCTTTCATAGAATTATCATAAAAATTAGTTTTAAAAAACTATTGATAAGAAATTCAACCTATAAGGTTGACTATCAAAATCTTTTTAAACAAAAAAACCTCTATAAATCTACAATGAACAAATGGCTTGAACTTTTCGTGGGGTTGATTCTCCTTGTAGGTGCAATTACACTTGTTTTTCCAGGAATGCCTTTGGCCTCTTGGGGTAGAGATGCATTAGTGCTTCTTAAAGGAGGACTAACATGGATAGTAATACTCGCGGGAATTATTCTTATAGTGTTGGGAATAAGTGAGATAAAAGATTAAATTTTACTTAATCAAAAAAATCAATCCCCCCTCGATAATTGCTGCAATTATTAAAAGGGGAATAACTATAAAAACAAAAACTCTCACAGAATTAATGAGAAAATCTCTAAAAGATTCTCCCTTATTCTTTCTAAAAATGAATGTTCCAAACTTCAATCCCAATCCAAGAGAAATGAAAATTGCGGGGAGTTCAAAAACTCCATGGGGTAAAAGATTAAGTAAGGAGGAGGTTCCTGCTGAAGAAACAGTCACAGAAGAGACATATCCTAGAACATATCCATTAACTAAAGTTATTATTACGGGGAAAAATCCAAGTAAAAATCCAAAAATCATTCCAAAAAATCCGCTCTGCAAATTATTAAATAAAATAAACCAAATCAATTCCATTTGAGACATTCCTTGAGTTCTCTCAAGAATCTGCCCTAAATAATCTAAAATTGTTTTTTGTAATCCATCGGGAATAGGAACAAAAAAACCAATTAAAGCCGAGACAAAAAACAAAATTACAATAATCCAAATAAAAGATTTTGTTTCTTTAAGATATTTCCAACTTTTAAGATAATTTTCTTTAAAAAAATTTGTTTTTTTTCTCATACCCTTTCCTCTAAAATTTTTCCTTAAAAAAATTTTGGAATTTGCCTCTTTCTTTTCATTTTAGCTGAACTGATTACTAATATGTCTTACTTTGTTTTTATATTTATTTCGCAAATAAAATCCATAAATCAAACCAAAGATTAATCCCCCAAGATGGGCTGTATTTCCTATTGAAACATCTCCTAAAATAGAAACTAGCCATAATAAAATAAGTATTCCTGGAGCAGCATATTTCATCTTTATTGGAATTGGAATAAACATTAAATAAACAGGCAGATTAGGAGTTAACAACATCAACAATCCAATTAAGCCAAATAAAGCCCCTGAAGCTCCAACAGCATATGCATTCATATCAGAAGGAATTGCTAAGGACAATAAAACAAAAAATAATCCTGCAAATATTCCAGATGTTAAATAAAACCAGATATATCTCTTTTTTCCAATAATCTTTTCAATCAAGGATCCCACAAAAAACATAGAAAGCATATTTACAAACAAATGGAAAAATCCGCCGTGCATAAACATGCTAGTTAAAAAAGTCCAGAGATATTTGCCCCGAAAAATATTTGATGGTTTTATTGCAACAACATCAATTGAGAGCATATTCAAAGAAATTAAAATACTAAAAATAACAAAAGTAACTACGTTTATCAAAATTAAGAGGGTGTTTACACTCATTAAACTAAAGACGCTTCTTTTTCTTCTCGAATTAAATGAATAAACCCCCGCCATAAAATATAGAATAAATACTTACTTTTAAATTATTTCTTCTTAGAAAATTTTTTTGTTTTTTTAGTTTTAACCGATTTAACAGGTTTTTTCTTCTTTGCCTTCTTTTTGGATGCCTCTTTTTTGGCTGGCTTTTTTTTGGATGCCTCTTTTCTTGCCTTCGCCCTTTCTTTTTCAGCCACTCTTTTAACTTCTTGTCTTTTTTTCATTTTTTCTTTTTCTTGCTTCTTCAATTCTTTTTGTTTTGCTTTTTCTATTTTCTCTCTTTCTTTTCTTATCTCCTCATTAACCAATTCAAGTTTTTTCTCTAACTTTTCCTCGTTCTTTTTAAACTCCTTCAAAACCTTTTCATTGCTCTTTACAGAAAATATCTCTCCGCATTCATTGCAAGTAAAATCGCGGAGCATTGCATTCTCTTCGTTAAATTCCACATTGCATCTTTCACAAGCATAAAATCTTTTTGTCTCTCTGCTTTTTATTTGATTTTTTAATTGAGTCAAATTTTTTAAAATAATCTCTCTCAAAAATTCCAAGGATTTTAGAACCTCTATCTTCCAAAAATAAGTATACCATCCTTTCTTTTTATCTTTTTTCCTTATTGAAGAAACAAGCCCATGGTCTGAAATTTTATATAGGATGTTTCTTGTTTGATTTATGGTTAAATTAATCTTCTTTGCAATTACAAATTCATTAATATATTTATCACTATTCAATAAATCAACTATTTCTTCTGCTTGTTTTCCAACAACAATTATTACCACTTCTTTAAGAAAATCTCTGATCATCAAGATATTAAAAACAATTTAATTATATACCTTTCGCTTTTCTAAAATTTAAAAAATAAAAGTTTTTAAACCTGTATTATTTCTTATATATATTAAAAAGGATATATTAAAGAGGAGTAAAATGGGTTTGTTTGATAAAAAAAATAAAAAAGAGGAGAATAGAAGATATACCTCTGAACTTCCAAAAGTTCCTGAACCCCCAGAACTTCCTGAACTTCCTGAACTTCCCTCATTAGACGACGATTATAGAGACGAACCAATTCCTCAATTGCCCAGTTTTCCTTTAAATTCTTTAGGCGCAAAATTTTCTCAAGACACGATAAAAGAAGCTGTTACTGGGAAAAAAGAGGGAAAAGAGGTTTTAAATGCAGATGAATTTCCGTATGAAAACGATTCGGAAATAATGCATAAACCTCTAAACAAAAATAAAAGAGAGGACTTTGAGAATTATGAAGAAAGTGAATTTCCTATAAAACCAAGATACCAAGAGATTTCAAGAGGATTCAAAGAAAGAAGTTATGCGACGAAGAAAGCAGAGCCGGTTTTTATAAGAATAGATAAATTCGAGGAGAGTCTTGGCTTGTTTGAGAATATAAAAGATCAAATTTCAGAAATAGAGCATTTGATTAAAAATACAAAAGAAATAAAGGCAAAAGAGGAAGAAGAACTTAACTCCTGGGAAATGCAACTTCAAGAAATAAAAAAACAAGTTGAAAGAGTTAATCAAGATATTTTTTCTAAACTAGAATGAAAATTGAAAATTTGCTTCATGTAAAATTGGAATATGAAGAAGGAGTTCAATCAAAAAAGGATATTTTGTCTTCTGAAAGAGATTTGATAAAACTAATAAAAATAATGAGGAGATATCATCTACTAAGAAAAGAGGAACTTAATAATAAACTAAGGATATACAAAAAATAAAAGAATTAAAATTAAATCTAACAAAATTAACGCAGGCACTTCCAAAGATAAAAATACCAAATATTCTGAAAAAAGAAGAGGAAAGGACATTAGAAAAAACTTCAAATAAGAAAAAAGAGGATTATGATAGAGATTTAGAATCACAATTGCGAGAAATTCAAGAGAAATTAAAAAGATTGGAATAAACAACATTTTTAAAAATAAACTTCTTCTCTGAATAGTATGATAAAACGGAAACAATTAATTGATAAATATCTTGATTTTTTTGTGTCAAAAAACCACAAAAGAATTCCAAATTCTTCATTAATCCCTGAAAATGATCCGACTGCATTATTTATTTCGGCGGGAATGCATCCGTTAGTCCCTTTTCTCCTTGGGCAAAAACATCCTTTAGGAAAAAGATTGGTAAATGTTCAAAAATGTATAAGAACAACAGACATGGGAGAAGTGGGTGATTTAAAACACCATACTTTTTTTGAACAATTAGGAAATTGGAGCCTAGGAGATTATGGGAAAAAACAAGCAATTGAATATACATTTGAATTTCTAACAAAAACACTTAAAATTCCAAAAGAAAAACTTGCTGCAAGTGCTTTCAAAGGAGATAAAGATGCTCCAAAAGATGAAGAATCCTACGATGCTTTAATCTCAGTAGGGTTCCAAAAAGAAAGAATAGCTATCTTGTCGAGGTCAGAAAATTGGTGGGGTCCAGCAGGAAAAACAGGACCGTGTGGTCCAGATTCAGAGATTTTTTATTGGATTAAAAAAACATCTGCTCCAAAAAGATTTAATCCAAATGATGAAAATTGGATAGAAGTTGGCAATAATGTTTTTATGGAATATAATAAAGATCAAAAAGGAAAATATTCTCCCTTAAAACAAAAAAATGTTGATTTTGGCGGAGGTTCTGAAAGAATGTTAGCAATCTTAGAAGGCCATAATGATAATTATCTAACAGAATGTTTCAAACCAATAATCAAAGAGATAGAAAACCTATCTCATAAAAAATATGGAAAAGAAAAAGAAACAACAAAATCAATAAGAATAATTGCAGACCACATAAAGGCAGCCATATTCATAATTTCTGATGGAATAATTCCAGGTAACACAGAACAGGGTTATATTTTGAGAAGATTAATAAGAAGAGCAATAAGATATGGACAATCTTTAGGAATAAAAGAGATTTTTACTTCTAAGTTAGTTGACTCTGTAATTGAAATCTATCCAGATTATCCAGAATTAAATAAAAATAGAAATAATATAATTACAGAATTGGAAAGAGAAGAAAATAAATTCAGGCAAACTTTAGAATCTGGAATAAGAGAATTTGAAAGAATAACTAAGGGAAAAAAAGGAATATCTTGCAAAGAATCTTTCCTATTGTATCAATCCCATGGTTTTCCAGTTGAAATGATTGAAGAAGAATGCAAGGCAAGAAAAATAAAGTTTTCAAAAAAAGAATTTGAAGAAGAATGTAAGATTCATCAAGAACTTTCAAGAACAGCTGCAGAAGGAAGATTCAAATCTGGACTAGCAGATAATTCTAAAGAAACAACAAAATTGCATACAGCAGTTCATCTGCTTTTAGCAGCAATAAGAAAAATTCTCAAAGACAACCTAATACATCAAAAAGGCTCAAATATAAATGCAGAAAGATTAAGATTGGATTTTAATTTTCCAAGAAAACTAACTGAAGAAGAATTAAAAGATATAGAACAGGAAGTTAATTCAAATATTAAAAAAGGGTGCAAGGTAATTCGCGAAGAGATACCTCTAGAAGAGGCAAAGAAAAAAGGAATAACAGGAGTATTTGAACATAAATATGGAAAAATTGTTTCTGTTTATACTATAGAAAACTGCTCGAAAGAAATTTGCACGGGCCCGCATGTAAAAAATACTTGCGAATTAGGAAAATTCAAAATCATAAAAGAAGAATCTTCCTCGTCGGGTGTGAGAAGAATAAAAGCCATTCTGAAATAGGAATTATCCATAATACTCTTCAGCTAAACCATATTCTTTCTTAATATCCTCGAATATTCTCTCTCTAATTGGACCCAACCAACCATTTTTTTCTATAAACTTTCTTATTCTAATTAATTTCTTGGCATCTTTATATTCTCGAAAATTCTCTCCGATTGATTCCCCATTTTTTATTAAATATATTTCAGGAGAAGAAGACAATCTTCCAATTCCAACATAATAAATCTCATTATCTGTTAATATAGCCGGACCAGTTGTTTCAACAAAACAATAACCGCTTTTTTCTAAACTTTCTTGAAGAGGGCATTTAATTCCAAGAGCTTCATGATTTTCTTCTGGATAATAGAAAAATGAGACCCCATATCCCATTTCTTTTAATAAAAATGCTAATAAATCTGTTTTCTCTCCGCAGACACCCCCCATATCATAAAGAACTTCGTAAGGATATCTAGAATAATTTATTTTGTGATTTCCAAACATCATTGTTTCATTAGAATTTCCATAAGGAATATTCTGTACAAGACTTATTGCTATTCTTATCTGGTCTTCTTTATTTGAAGTAATATTTTGTATCTTTATCACTAAAGGGCGAAGCATTTTCCTTTGCTCTTCTTCATCTATATTCTTTAGTTTAAATTCTACTCTTGAAGGAAATTCTTCTCCAAAATAAGTAATGGATTTGGATATTCCAGAAAGGTAATTTACAAACCCCTCATAAACTGTAAAATTAAGATAATTAATCTCTCCATTGAGAATGTACTCCATTTTAATTTCTTTCGGCCTAGTTTGATAAAAAGAAAGACAAAATTCTCCCTGCTTTATCTGTTTCTCATAGCATTCACATTGAGAAGAGTTTTCAATAAGAGAGCCATTTAAACAAAAATAAGGTTTGATTAAGGAGCAGGAATTATAGGAAGTTCCATCTCCACAATAATTTTCCTCGCTGACAGACTTATCCTTAAATAAATCAAAAATTCCAAATCCACTGGAAAACAGAATAAATAAAATTATTACAAATAATGTTAAAACAAGATATTTTGTTGCTGTTGAAAAATATGGGGGTTTAGGAAAACTTCCAGAAACACCTCTAATCTTTTCCATAAATTATATATAAAAAAAGATTATAAAAATCTGACTATTCTACATATATTCCAGGTTTTCCTGGTTTAGATTTCTTTGATATATTCTTTGGATCATATTTATTCTTGTCATTTACAGCAAAAATAAATACTTCTTTATCCACCCGGGTACTTATCTCAGAAAAATTATAATATTCTTTCTCATTAGGAAGAACATAAACATAAACTTTCTCTTTTTTCTCTCCGCGAGATTCAATAATCTTATTTATATTAATAATATCCTGGACTAATTTTTCAACTGCCTGCTCCTGTTTATCAAATTTTTCATTAATTTTCTTCTCATCCGCTATTGGCCATTTTTCCAAGGAGATAAACCCCTTATTTCCCAATCTTTCCCATAATTCTTCTGTGATATGGGGGCAATAAATATGAAGCATTTTAAGAAATTCTCCTGCGTCTTTCTTTGAAATCTCTTTTTGATAAAAGAAATTAAAAAGTTCCCTTAATTTAATCAAAACAATATTATGCTTAAAATTTTCAATATCAATTGGAATTTCTTTTATTGTCTTGTTTATTTTATTTTCAGTTCTTTCATCTGTTTTTCCTTCTTTAAAATTTGTAAAATAGCCATAAACTTTATTCAGAAACTTGTGGCTTCCCAGTACAATTTTCTCATCCCAGATACTGTCTTTATCAGAAGATGCAAAAGAAACCAATGCTATTCTCAAAGTATCTGCTCCAAATTTTTTTATCATTTCAAATGGCTCAACCACATTTCCTCTTGACTTAGACATTTTTTCTCCGTCAGTTCCATGGACAATCCCTTGAGTAAAATATCTTAAAGCAGGCTCACCAAATTCCAAAAGCCCCAAATCTCTGAGAAACTTTGTATAGAACCGAATATAAATCAGGTGCATTGTAATGTGCTCTGGCCCTCCAATATACTGATCAATAGGACACCAATAATTTGTTTTTTTAAAATCAAAAATTTTCTTATTATTTTTAGGATCACAATATCTAAGATAATACCAAGAGGAATTCACAAAAGTATCCATAGTGTCTGTCTCTCTTTTTGCTTTGCCTCTGCATTTTGGACATTTCACATTAATCCATTTTTCATTTGTGGCCAAGGGATTTCCCTTTCCAAATTTAACTTTGTCTGGCAACACAACAGGCAAATCTTTTTCAAGAACAGGCACAATTCCGCATTTATCACAATAAACAACTGGAATGGGGGTCCCCCAATATCTCTGTCTTGAAATTAACCAATCTCTTAACTTAAACTGAATTACTTTCCTTCCAGTTTTCTTTTTTATCAATGAGCCTGTAATCTTCTCTTTTGCAGATTCATTATCTAATTCATTAAATTTTTCTGAATTAATTAAATTCCCTTTTTCAGTATAAGCAGAGGTCATTTTTTCTGGTTTCTCAATCTCAATTCCTATTGGATCAATAACAACTTTAATAGGAATTTTATATTTTTTTGCAAATTCAAAATCTCTCTGATCATGTGCAGGAACCCCCATAACCATTCCAGAACCATAATCTGCAATAACAAAATTCCCGGCATAAACAGAAATCTTTTCTTTTGTAATTGGATTAATTGCATAGCTTCCTGTAAAAACTCCTTCTTTATCAAGTTCTTCCACTTCTTTCATTGATTTTTGTGAGACAGATTTTATTTTCTTCAAAAATTCATTAACGGGTTTTTTCTGTTCTTCAGTCACTAATTCCATAAGTCTTGGATGCTGTGCACTAACAACCATGAATGTAACTCCGAAAATAGTATCTGGGCGGGTTGTAAAAATAGGCCATTTTTCTCCATTTATTTCAAAATCAATTTCAGTTCCATGAGATTTTCCAATCCAATTTCTTTGAAGTTTCTTAGCTCTCTCTGGCCAGTTAAGTTTTTCTAAACCTTCTAAAAGCTCGTCGGCATAGTTGGTAATTTTAAAAAACCATTGCTCTAAATGCTTAATCTCCACATTCGTATTCTCGTGTCTCCAGCAACAGCCATTAATCACCTGTTCATTCGCCAAAACAGTGTTACATTTAGAACACCAATTCACAGGGGCTTTTTTTCTATATGCAATTCCTTTCTCCAACATTTTAAAAAAAATCCACTGATCCCACTTGTAAAAATCAGAATTTGCAGAATTTACCATTCTGCTCCAATCATAACTCCAACCCATTGATTTTTGTTGTTTCATAAAATTAGTTATTGATTTTTTAGTGTATTCTTGGGGATGTGTTCCGGCTTCTATAGCTGCATTTTCTGCAGGTAAACCTAGAGAATCATAACCAATAGGATAAAGAACATTATATCCTTGCAATCGTTTAAATCTCGCAAAAATATCTCCTAAAGAAAAAACAAAGGCATGTCCCATATGCAAACCAGTTCCCGAAGGATATGGAAACATATCCAAAACATAATATTTCTTTTTTTTATTATTTTCGCTAACTTCAAATGCTTTCTTCTCTTCCCACTTTCTCTGCCATTTCTGCTCAATCTTTGCGAAGTTAATTTCCTTACTTTTTGGCATAAATTAGAGTAAGAAAGGGGGTTTTAATAAATTATTGATTAAGATAACCCTCAAGCAGGTTGGCATGAGATTTGTACTTTCCTTCTTCTCTTTTGTTTAAATAATTTATAATGTTTTCTTTTCCAAAAACAATATCTCTTAAATTCTTTACATTATAAGAATTAACTGAGGGTTTATTATGGGAAAAAGATGGTTCCATATTATTTGGGGAAAATATGGGAATTTTTATCCCATTATAAAAATCCACAAAACCTAAAGTATACAATTTATCTAAAAAAGAAACATATGCCATATCATAGTTATTCTTTTTATTCTTTGTGTGAATTATTTCTTCAAATATACCTAATACCAAATGTCCACCTTTAGATTCAACAAGAACAAAATCTCCTTTCTTACCTATTTTAAATTCTCTTTTCTCTTCTCTGATAATCCTTTTAGTTAAAGTTATCTTTTCATTTTCCATAGTAGATAAGGCTAAGATTATAGTTTTAATAGATTATTGTCTTCAAACACCCTATTTCACAACTTTTAAATATTCTCCTAAATTATTAAAATTATGAATAAAATTCCAGTGCATCTAATAGGAGAGATAGTTTTAACAAACGAAGCAGATGCATTTACTCTGCAAAAAAAATCTTCCTTTGGAGAACTCTCTGGAGGAAAAATTCAATACACTCTCTCAGAAGCTCTTTATCTGGCAGAGAAAAATAAAATTAAAATAATTCAAAAGAGGAGGGTTCTGAAATTTAATGAAATTCTAAACAAATTCAAAAAGACAGATTCGAGGATTCAGCTCAAATATCCTGTTTTTAGGGATTTGAGAGACAAGGGATATATTGTAAAGACTGCATTAAAATTTGGTGCAGATTTCAGAGTCTATGAAAAAGGTTCAAAACTAGGGGCAAAACACTCTAAATGGATTGTTTTTGTTGAGCATGAATCAAAAAGATTTTCCTGGCAGGATTTTTCAGCAAAAAATAGAGTTGCCCATTCTACAAAAAAGAACCTGCTTCTTGCAATTCTTGACGAAGAATCAGATGTCTCTTATTATGAAGTAAAATGGATTAAAACATAAAAATCTTTATAATACTGAATGTTCTTCTTAAAGAATGCCAAATCAAGACACCTCACAGATACGAGAAAAAATTCTATCCATATTAAGAATGAGGGGGCCCCTTCTGCCTGTCCACATAGCAAATGAAACAGGATTAAGCATGCTTTTCTCATCAGCATTTCTATCTGAACTTTTGTCTGATAAAAAAATAAGAATAAGTTATATGAAGATTGGAAGCTCTCCAATTTATTTTCTGCCAGGACACGAATACCAACTAGAGCGATATTCTCATCATCTAAAAAGCAGAGAGAAAGATGCATTCCTGCTATTAAAGGAAAAAAAGATAATAAAAGATTCTAAACAAGAACCTGCAATACGTGTTGCACTTCGTTCAATAAGGGATTTTGCAATGCCTTTCAAAAGAAATAATGAAATCTTCTGGAGATATTTTACTATTCCTGAAAGCGAATTCAGAGAAGAAATAGAACCAAAAAAACAAGAGATAATTCAGGGGAAAGAACCAGGAAAAAGAGAACCGATTCCAGAAAAAGAAGCTGAAAAACCGAAGATTATAAATTTAAATATACTAGAAAAAACTGAAGAAACCAAAAAACTTCCAAGAAAATCTACAACAAAGAGAAAACCTGCGCAAAAAAAGAGCATTCAAAATAAAAATGAAAAATTCTTTAATCAAGTAAAGGAATTTTTATCAAAAGAACCAATAGAAATTTTAAATATTGAAGGATTTGGAAAAGATGAAATTCTGCTTCGGATAAAAACAGAAAATGAAGAGAAACTCCTTATCGCCTACAATAAAAAGAAAATTAGTGAAAATGAAATAATCAAAGCAAACAAAAAAGCCTCAGAATTGAGCCTGAGATATATAATCCTAAGCATGGGAGAACCTGCAAAGAAACTCGCAGATTTGATTGATTCTGTCAAAAATCTTGAAAAAATAGAGAAAATGTAAACAAAAAACTACAACCTTTCAGTAGACAAAACCTTTAAAAACAAAATCCGTATGATTTTAGAATGGGAAAAATAAAATCAAAAATGATGAGAAAAACAGCCAATGCTTTATTAAAAGAGGATTTAGATTTTAACAAAGATTTTGAAAAAAACAAGGCAATTCTTGGAAAGACTATGCCAAGCAAAAGATTAAGAAATAGGATAGCTGGATTGCTAACCAGGATGAAAACACAGGAAGAAAAAGCAAAGCTTGAACTTGAATCTCCTCAATAATTCTGAAGCAAAATTCCAATTTCAATAAAAAGATTAAACTTTTAAATCACTTATCTCTAATAATTTTGTCTCTGTAGCTCAGCGTTAGAGCACGAGTCTCATGAGCTCGGGGTCGGGAGTTAAACTCTCCCCAGAGACATAAAATGCTAAGGAATTTTGATAAAAAAAGAATTTTTTATTTATTCATGACTCTCTTGATAGCAATCGTGATTTTTTATGCTTCAACCATAGAGGCAACAGCAGGAAAGAGCTTGGGGGTAAATCTTGCAACAATTTACCATTTTGGGATATTTTTCATGCTCACATTTTTTCTCTCTCTAACAATCACCAATAAAAAAATAAGCAATAAAACAATCCTGATAACTCTTTTAATCTCTCTCACTTATGCTCTCTCTGACGAATTCCATCAACTCTTTGTTCCCGGCAGATTTGCAAGTCTAAAAGACATATTAATTGATGGTATTGGAAGTCTGTGCGCTGTTTTATCAATTAAACAGATTAACAAATTCAATAAACTCTAGGAACAATCCCCCCTTTCTTTCTGGGCAATATGTGCAGATGAAAATGTTTGACAACCTGTCCGGCACATTCAAAATTATTATTAACTATATTAAATCCTTCTGATTTATGCTTTTCAATTAATTTTAAAACAGTTTTTTTTATGCAATCAAGAAGTTCTGTTCCGAGGGTGTTTGGTAAATCTAAAAAAGTTTCAAAATGCTTCTTTGAAATAACCAAAGAATGCCCTTCTATTTGCTGATTTGCATCTGGAATTGAAAAGAAATTATCATTTTCATATATTTTTTCCGAAGGAATTCTCCGGTCTGCTATTTTGCAAAAGACACAATCTCCCATAGAAATAAAAAGAAGAAACAGTTTAAAATATTTTCCATATAAAAAATAATAAAAAATAAAATTGGTGAAAAAGGAACCTTATTAAATAAGATTATTTTACCTTCTTTTCTTTTTTTTAGCTGTCTTTTTTTTAGCTGCTTTTCTTTTAGCCATCTTTTTCACCCCTAATTTTAATTATTAAAACAAATAATTAATTGTTTATAAATTTTTTGTTACTCTAATTAAAAAGGAGATTTTCCCGTCTATAAAACTTTTTTATAAATCCCTAAAATTTTTCTCTTCATGAATAAATTTAAACAAAATGTCTCTTAGTTCGCTTATTTTAATTCTTTTTTGAATTCTAGTATCTCTCTCTCTTATTGTAACATCCTTATTTTTCAAAGAATCCTCATCGATAGTTATACAAAATGGAGTTCCAATTTCATCATTTCTTGCATATCTTCTTCCAATGCTTCCAGATTTATCATAACCAACATTAAATTCTTTTTTAAGTTCATTTACAATATTCTCTGCAATTTTCTCAAAATCTTTTCTCTTTACCAAAGGGAAAACTGCTGCTTTCACTGGAGAAAGTTTTGGGGGAAGTTTAAACATACTTCCTTCTTTGCCAACATCATAAAAAATATCCAACAATGCCCAGATATTTCTATCAACTCCAAAACTTAACTCTAATACATGGGGTAAAATTTTTTTATCCTCATAAGAGACTTCCAAATTCTTCCCAGAAATCTTTGCATGCCCTGCTAAATCATGATTAGTTCTATAATGAATTCCTGCAACTTCTTTAAATCCTCCAAGAGTTTCTAAATCAACCTCCACATCAAAATGAATCTTATTGTAAAAAGCTCTTTCTTTCTCGCTCAATTCCCTAAGCCTGAACTTTTCCTTAGGTATTTTTAGGACATCCAGATAAAATCTTTGGACTTTTGCAGCATAGTATAAATAAAATTTAGGTAACTTTAATTTTTCATTTGCTTCTTTACAGCTTATTTCTTTAACTTCTTTCTCATTTGCTGGTTTTATCATTAGTTTATCATTCTTAATTTCATCCCATTTTTCATGCTCATTTATCTTATCAGGATTAAAAAATATCTGTAATTCAGCTTGAGAAAATTCTCTAAGTCTAAAAACATCTGCCTAGGAGAAATTTCATTTCTATAAGCCTTATCAATTATAGCCAATCCAAGAGGAAGTTTACTTCTGGTAGCTTTAAACTCTTCTGGAAAAGTAATATAAGCTCCCTGAGCTGTTTCTGGACTTAAATAAGCTTTTTCATTATTAAATCCAATATCAACAGAAAACATCATATTAAACTGCTTAGCTTCTGCGAGTTCTCCTCCGCATTTAGGACACTTTAAATTTTTCTTTTTAATCTCTTTATTCATTTCATCAATTGTTAAAGTTCCTGCATTTTCTATTCCTTTATCCTCTAAAAGATTATCTGCTCTAAATCTAAATCTGCATTTCTTGCACTCAATCATAGGATCATTAAAATTCTCAATATGCCCAGAAGCCTTGAAAACTTCCTCAGGAAGGATGTTATTACTTTGAATCTCATAAAAATTCTCATCTAAAGCAAGAATATTTTCTCTCCAAAGTTTTTCCCAATTAAGTTTAAGAGCTTTTCCTAAATGTCCATATGTATAAAATCCTGCTTTCCCACCATAAATATTAGCTGTTTGAAAAAAGAAACCTTTATTAGAAGCAATTCTTGTTATCTCATCTATCTTATTCCCGACTTTAATTTCCTGCTTTGTATTTTCCTTTTTTTCTTTCTCAACTTCTTTATCCTTATTCACAATCTCATTCATTTTCTTCTCAGCTTCTTGTTTGTCTTTTCCAAGATAAGCAACATTCACGCTTTTAACTTTATCTCCTTTTCTTTCTGATTTTCTCAAATAAAAATAATCTTTTCCTTTAATTGTTTTTTTAGTTATGTACATTTTTTAAACTCCCAAAAATTTAAGCTTCCTTTGCATGGAATTTCCTTGACTCTTTTCACATTCTTCAATACAAATCCAAAATCTCCCCAGCTTTCCTCTGCTAAATGCAAATCTTTATCTTTATTAAATTCTTTTGCATCTTTATATTTTTTAACATCCGCTAATTCAGCTTCTCCTACAATAACTCCAAAAGGCAGATTATCAAAACCAAATCTCCTCATAGATTCTTTGTCTGGTATTTTAGAAGCATGAATTAAAAACTTCCCTCTAAAATGAGTATTCCATTTTCTTAATTCAATTTTCTTTTTTCCTTGCAAAACAAGTTCTGCCCAAGGTTGTTTTAAAGATAATACTTTCATGTTAAATCTATCACATCATTACACACTACAAATTAGTATTTAAATCTTTCCTTACACACTACTTATTTTCAGCATAAATTTCCTGCTTTCCTACAACATATTCAAGAAATCTTTTTTCTCCATAAATCATTTCTCTTTGCTTAAACATTTCTCCTATAAAATTATCACTTCCAGGATGCTCA
>JBDRJG010000018.1:0-7186 GCA_043815085.1 Candidatus Iainarchaeum sp.
GTTAATCATTGTGTTGCACATCTGGAAATTGGAAAATTGACAGGAGCAAAAGATCCTGTAATGATCTACGCTTCCGGAGCAAACACCCAGGTAATTGCATACGCTGCAGGAAAATATCGCGTATTTGGAGAAACTCTTGATATTGGAGTTGGAAATTTTATTGATAATTTTGCGCGCTATGCTGGAATTGGTTTTCCTGGAGGACCTGCAATTGAAAAATTAGCAAGCGAGAGTAAGAGATATATTGAATTGCCCTATAAAGTTAAGGGAATGGATATTGCACTTTCAGGAATACTTACAAATCTGAAGCAGAAAATAGAATCAAAAAAATATTCTGTTGAGGATTTAGCTTATTCCCTTCAAGAAACAGTTTTTGCAATGCTTGTTGAAACAGCTGAAAGAGCTTTGGCTCATACAGGAAAAAAAGAATTGCTTTTGGGGGGAGGTGTTGCTTGCAATTCTAGATTGCAAGAGATGTGTAAGATTATGTGTAAAGAAAGAGAAGAGAAAGTCAAATTTTTCTGCCCTGAAAAAGGGCTATTGGTAGATAATGGAGCAATGATTGCTTTTTTAGGAGAAATAATGCTTAAAAAGAAAGCTAATGTATTTTCTTATCAGAAATTGGATAAAGTGGATATTTTTCCAAAACAAAGAACTGACGATATTGAGGTTAGCTGGAGAAATTAGATAATTAAATATTAAAAGTTAAATATTAAAAGCTGGAGAAATTAGAATATCTATGATTAAAAAAGAGGATAAAAAAGGGTCTCATGTAGGAATCATGATTTCATTTGTAATATTTGTCACTTTTCTTATCTTTGTTTATGCCATAATTCAGCCAACAATAACTTCACAAAAAGATAAAGAATCTGTTTTGGATTTCTTGGAATTGGGGGTTACAGATAAAATATCCTCCGATATGACAACCGGAACTGTCCATCTAATCAATTCTGTAAATCAAAACTGCATTGAATTAGATGGAATAATAACAGCATTAGGAATCGGGGATAATATAGCTGTAAGAAATTATTTAGGAAATTATTTGAATTCATATCTTTCTTCTTCAGATTCAAATGATTTAAAAATTCAAAGAGCAAGCACATCTGATAATCTTTTAAAAATATCTTATTCAGAAGCATTCGGTGAAATTGGACCAAGTTCCTTAAGTTGTGTGCGTCTGACAAAAGGCTCTGGATATAATTTGGGATTAACAAAAACTCAGAAATATATTTTTGAAACAAAAATGACTGAATTAATAGAAGAGTACAGCAATTATAATACTTTAAAAAGTGAGTTAAATCTTCCAGAAGGAGTAGATTTTGGATATGGGATAATATTAACTAATGGAACTGAAATCTATACAAATGAAGAAGAACCTTCCACTAATATTTATATTAAGGAAACCCCAATATTTTATGTGGATAGAGACGGAAATATTCAGATGGGTTATCTAAAGACAAAAATATGGTAATTAGCGGGATCAAAAAATCAAAAAAAGGATGGATTGAAATTGTAGAAGTTTTCATAGCAATTTTGCTTCTTACAGGTGTTTTGCTCGTGGTTATAAGAAGTGCAAATTCTAAAGAAAATGAAATTGCCTCGAAAATATATGAAAAAGAAGTTGCAATATTAAAAGATATTGAACTTAATAATGAATTAAGAACAGAAATTTTAAGCTCTAATGTTCCTATTGAGTGGGATGGATTTGATTCTGCTTTGCCAAAAACAACAGAAAGATTAAACTCTTTAATTCCTGCATATCTGGAATGCAAAGCAAAAATATGTGAATTAAATGATGCCTGCATATTGAATGACTTTCCCAAGGGAAGCATTTATGTTAAATCTTTAGTTATATCTGCAGATGCAGACACTTATTCTCCAAGGCAATTAAAACTATTCTGCAGAGTAAAATGAAATACAGATTTTTAGAGCACACAGCAGACATAAAATTTCAGGCGTATGGAAAAAATCTTGAAGAAGTCTTTGAGAACTGCGGGCTCGCCCTCTTAAAATCAATTTATTCAGGAAAGATAAAAGAAATTCAAAAAAAAGAAATAAAAATTAGTGGAAAAGACACTGAAAATCTGCTGTATAATTTCCTTGAGGAGTTCCTGTTTTTATTTGATAGCAAAAAATTTCTTGTCGCAAAAATAAAGAAATTAAAAATAGATGAAAAGAAATTAAAAATACAATGCACTTTGATTGGAGACTCTTCTGAAAGATATGAAATAGAAACCTCCATAAAAGCTGTGACTTACAATGAAATGTTTGTAAAAAAGGAAAAGGGAAACTGGATTGCGCAGGTTGTTTTGGATGTCTGAAATTAATTCCCAAATTATTTAAAGATAAATCTATTAATTAGAATATGTATAAAGAAAAGTTAAAGAAAATTAAAGAAAATGAATATGAACTCCCAAAAATAGAGGAAATGCTGGTTCCTGGAAAAATTTTCTTTTCAGATGAAATGATTAAAAACATAGAAGAAGAAAGTTTAAAGCAAGTAAAAAATGTTGCCTGCCTATCTGGAATTCAAAAATACTCAATTGGTCTTGCAGATATGCATGTTGGATATGGATTTCCAATAGGGGGTGTCGCTGCTTTTGACATAGAAGAAGGAATTGTCTCTCCTGGAGGAGTCGGATATGACATTAACTGCAGTGTTCTTTTATTGAGAACAAATTTAAAAAAAGAAGATATTCTTGAAAAACAGGAAGAGACTGCACTGCTAATTCAGAGAAAGATACCTTCTGGTGTTGGACGAGGAAGTCCATTTAATATTTCTAAAAAAGAATTTCTGAAAGTATTAGAAAGAGGAGCAAAATATCTTATTGAAAAAGGCTATGGAAAAAAAGAAGATTATCTGTATTTAGAAGAAGAAGGGTGCTTAACAAATGCAAAATCAGAAAAAGTCTCTGAAAGAGCACTAAAAAGAGGAATCGGACAATTAGGAACTCTCGGTGCTGGAAATCATTTTGTGGATGTTCAGTATGTGGATGAAATCTTTGACAAGGAGATTTCAGAAATTTACGGGCTTAAAAAAAATCAGATTGTTATAATGATTCACTGTGGTTCCCGCGGGCTAGGACATCAGATTGCCTCTGATTACATTCAGCTGATGGAAAAGGAATATGGAATAAAAAATCTTCCAGACAGGGAATTGATAAATGCCCCTGTAAAAAGCAAACTTGGACAGGACTATCTGAATGCAATGGCATGCGCTGCAAATTTTGCTTTTGCTAACAAACAACTAATGCTTTACTGGCTTAGAGAAGAACTAAAAAAAATATTTCCTAAAATTGAGCTTGAAGTTGTTTATGAAGTCTGTCATAACATTGCAAAAATTGAGGAATATTTAATAGATGGAAAAAGAAAAAAAGTGTGCGTCCATAGAAAAGGCGCAACCCGCGCTTTTGGTCCAGGAAGAAAAGAAGTGCCTTTAGATTACAGAAAAGCTGGACAGCCTGTTTTAATTCCTGGAAGCATGGGGACTGCAAGCTATGTTTTAGCTGGAACAAAAAAAGCAGAAGAATTAACTTTTGGGAGTACAGTTCACGGAGCAGGAAGAATAATGGGAAGAAGAAATGCAATAAGAAATTTAAAATATGAAAATTTAATAAAAGATTTGAGAGAAAAAGGAATAATTGTAAAATCTGGGAGCCAGAAATCTCTGTTAGAGGAATCTCCAGAAGCTTACAAGAATATAGATGAAGTCGTTAGTGTAGTACATAATTTGGGAATAAGCAAGAAGGTTGCAAAACTTCAACCTCTAATTGTGATTATTGGATAGAAAAAGAAAATAATCAAGACAATAAATTCCCAAAACCTTTAAATAGTACTCCTCAATAGTTACACTATGGCAAAAATGCTAAAAAACCTTGGGAATCTGCTGATAAAAACAGCAATTGTTTCGAGTATGGCTGTTCCTTTATTTTTTGCTGGTTGCAAAGAAGAAAATTATCCCCCTGTAGCAAAATTAGAAGTTAATCCTCTTTATGGAGATACTCCACTTGAAGTAAGAATAAAAGTAGATGGGGATGACTTAAATGGAAAAGAGGATATAATAGAATACAGAGCAGACATAAATACAGAATTAATAAAGAGCAAAACTCCCATTGATATTACAAGGACCTTTGATAATCCTGGAACAATTCAAGTATATGGAGAGGTTGTTGATTCTGAAAATGAAAGTGATAGAAAAAAAAGTTCAGTTGAAGTTTATAGGGGACCTTTTTTGGAGCAGTCTGCAAGTTTATTTAATGATATTGAAATAAAATATTCTGCAACTCTTTCAAAAATTGAGAAGGCAGAATTAAATGTTAAAAAAAATGGGACTTTACTTTTAACAGAAGAAATCAAAGATGCTGTTGAAACAGGTGTCGACTATGAAAAGACTTTCAAATATTCTTCTGATGGAATAACAAAAGGAAATTATGAATTTGTCCTTAAATCAGAAAATCTGGAGAAGAAAGCTCCCCTGATTATTCCAAATTATAAACCGACTGCAGATTTCAGTTCACTTGAAACAGATTTGGAGCAGGATGCTGAAATAAATTTAACTCTTCCAACTCCCTTAGATAAAAATCCAGAAGACAATCTGGTTCCAATTAAAAGTGCGAAATCTCTTGATGGAAAAACACAATTAACATTAAATGGATATGATTTGAAAATAAAAGCGCTTCCAAATCAAACTGGAAATTATCAAGTTGAAATTGAATACGGAAGTGAAAGCGGAGGACTTGAAAAAACAGTTCTCAATGGAGAAATAACTGCGCATACCTGGAAATATTTGGTGAATCCTTTTGTTCAGCCAAATGATACTACAAAACCAATTATTTGGGATAATTTCACAACCCTAAATCAGATAAATACACATTTTGACGACAGAATTTATAATTATGACAAGTCAGATACAATACATATTACCGAGGAAGTTTGCACAGATAAGTCGAGAAGATTGGCAATAAATTTTAATGGATATGGGGGTTTACCCGAAGACCCTTTAGGTTTATACATAAATAATTGGCATAACATACCCATGTATACAGTAACTTTAATGAAACCTGTATCATTCCATTCAATAGTTGCTGTAATGATGAAAGATTATGTTAGTGATATTGATGCCTGGAGATTTATTGAACCCGGAAATGATTCTACTCGTTCTTTAAGCTCATTTGATATATCTAAGGTTTATAAAATTGTTTTAAACTATACATTTGTGAATAAATATGACGGATTATTAGATGGAATCCCCATGTTGGAATTTATCCCGAATGGAAATGGGGGGTGGATGGATTCTGGATACAGAAATCCTGAAATTAATTTAATAGAGCAGAGAAAAAAGTAAGGAACATCCAATATATCTCTAATTTCCATAAGATTAATAACAAATTATTAATAATAAACAATTCATCAGAAAAACATTTATAAAACCCTCTTCCTTTGAATTATCAATATGGTTAAAAGAGGTTCAATTGCTTTTATTTTCCTAATTGCATTTACAACATTATTAATAGGAACTGTTTCATCTGCATCATGTTCAGTTACAACTTCCTGTGTTGCTGCAAACACTGTTATGAAATTAGCTTCAACTTCTAATTGTGATTATTGGATAGAAAAAGAGAATAATCAAAACAATAAATTCCCAAAACCTTTAAATAGTACTCCTAAATAGTTACACTATGGGCAATAGAATAAGAAAAAACCTTGGGAATCTGCTGAGAAAAACAGCAATTGTTTCAAGTATGGCTGTTCCTTTATTTTTTGCTGGTTGCAAAGAAGAAAATTATCCCCCTGTAGCAAAACTTGAAGTCAATCCTCTTTATGGAGATACTCCACTTGAAGTAAGAATAAAAGTAGATGGGGATGACTTAAATGGAAAAGAGGATATAATAGAATACAGAGCAGGCATAAATACAGAATTAATAAAGAGCAAAACTCCCATTGATGTTAAAAGAACTTTTGATAATCCTGGAACAATTCAAGTATATGGAGAGGTTGTTGATTCTAAAAATGCAAATAACAAAACAGGGATTAAATCAATTGAAGTTTATAGGGGTCCATTCATAGAACAATCTGCAAGTCTATTCAATGATGTTGAAATAAAGTATTCTGCTACTCTTTCAAAAGTTGACAAAGCAGAATTAAAAGTTAATAGAGAAGGGGTATTAATTTCTACAGAAGAAATTTCTGATGTTAATCAATCAGGAACAGATTATGAAAAGACTTTTACATATGCATCAGATGGATTTACAAAAGGAAATTATGAATTTACTCTTACATCAGATAATTTAGAAAAGAAAAATTCTGTGCAAATTCCAAATTACAAGCCGAGTGCAAACTTCAGCAACCTTGAAACAGATTTAAATGAAGATTCAGAAATTAATATTACACTTCCAACTCCGTCAGATAAAAATCCAGAAGACAATCCTATCCAAATTAAAAGTGCAAAATCCCTCGACGGAAAAACACAATTAACATTAAATGGATATGATTTGAAAATAAAAGCCCTGCCAGACAAAACTGGAGCTTATCAATTTGAGTTAGAGTATGGAAGCACAGGGGGAGGACTTGAAAAAACAGTTCTCGGAGGACAAATAATTGAACATACCTGGAAATATTTAGTTAATCCTTTTGTTCAGCCGAATGATACTACAAAACCAATTATTTGGAACAATTTTAATACAACAAGTCAAAGAAATGCTCATTTTGACGACAGACTTTATAATTATGATAAAATAGACACTTTAGATATTCCTGGATGGGTTTGTTCAAATTATTCGAGAGAGTTCAAAATCCATTTTAATGGATACCCCATGGAAGGACTTCAAAATAACGGGTGGCATAATATTCCTGTTTATGATGTAACTTTAATGAAACCAAGTCCATTTCATGCAGTAGATGCTGTAATTATTGGAGATGATGTCACAAATATTAGCGATTGGAGATTTATTGAACCTAGAAGTGATTCCACTTATTCTCTAAGTATGTTTAATTTGGCTGGTGTTTACAAGATTGTGTTAGATTATACTAGGGTTATAGAAAATGAAATCCAAGGAAAATTTTTAGATGGACTCCCCATGTTTGAGTTTATTCCAGATGGAAACGGGGGGTGGATGGATTCTGAATATAGAAACCCTGCAATTAATTTAATAGAAAAAAGAGGAAAATAAGGAATACCCAATATATC
>JBDRJG010000019.1:0-21560 GCA_043815085.1 Candidatus Iainarchaeum sp.
AAGGAGGACAAAAAAAGATGGTATTAGATTTTGCAAAAGAGGCAATCGCAAATACTGGGACACACAGCATTAATTTTGATGAATTAAAAGCAGGCAAGGCTAACATTAAAGTTATGGGTTGTGGAGGTATGGGAAGTAATGCAGTTACTTGGCTTTTTAATAAAGGAATTAGCGGCGCTACAATTTATGCTTGTAATACAGATGCACTTCATTTAAGTGTTACAAAATCTGACGAGAAAATTCTTATTGGTAGGGAATTGACAAGAGGACTTGGTGCAGGTGGAAGACCGAAGATTGGTAGAGAAGCTGCCAAAGAAGCACTTGTTGATTTGAAAAAGGCAGTTGGAAATGCTGATATGGTTTTTGTTTTAGCAGGTTTAGGCGGAGGAACAGGAACAGGAGCAGCTCCAGTTGTTGCTCAAATTGCTAAAGAAACTGGCGCAGTAGTTATTGGTGTAGTTACAATGCCCTTTGAATCTGAAAAAGCAAGAATTGACAAGGCAGAATTTGGATTGCAAGAATTAAGAGAAGTTACAGATACATGCATAGTTCTGGATAATAATCGACTAGTCGATATTGCTGGACAATTGCCTATTGAACAGGCTTTTGCTGTTGCAAATGAGCTTGTATCTACCATGATTAAAGGTATTGTAGAAACAATTACATTGCCTTCATTAATCAACCTTGATTATGCTGATGTTTCAGCAATAATGAAGAATGGTGGAGTTTCAGTTATTGGTATTGGTGAAAGCGACTCTCAAGACAAAGTGAATGAATCAGTTAAGCAAGCCCTTACTCATCCTCTACTTGATGTGGATTACAGAGGTGCTAGCGGAGCTTTGGTTCACATAACTTGTGGTCCTGATTTGAAATTAGAAGAGTTTGATATTATAGGTAGAACTGTATCAGAGAATCTCGGTCCTGAAGCGCAAGTTATTATTGGGGCAAGAATCAGCAAAGATTTTGCTGGAAAGGTTCGTGTTATTACAATAATGACTGGAGTTAAATCTCCGTATGTGCTTGGAAGAGATATTGAAGAACAAACTTTCCCTGCGTCAAGAGAAATGGCTGATTTGGGAATAGAAGTTTGGAGATAGAACCAATAATCTGTTAGATTTATTTTTTTTAAACCTGAGGAGAAATCCTCAGGATTTTTTATTATAATAATTCTTGTAAACTTAATTTTTTAGGTTATAATCTGGATAAATTTCTTAAAAAGAGAATTGATGGAAAATGAATGAAGAACAATATTACAGAAAAGATTTTGTAAGAGCTAATGGAAAATTTTGCTCTCTTTTGAGTTTTTATGATGATTTGTGTTGATTTTTTAATTTAATCAAACATTTATTGTTCTAATCTTATTCATTTTCTTTTTTCCATACTCATTGAAGTAAAGAAAATTATCTAAATCTATTCTTCTTTTTGGTTCTGGTTTTTTATAAGCATAGCCTACTGGAAGTAAAGCTTCAATATGAACTTCTTCAGGTATGTTAAGAATTCTTTTTACTTGTTCTTCTGCGAAATGTCCTATCCAACATGTTGCTAATCTTTTCTCTGTTATTTTAAGAAGAAAATTTTGAATAGCTGCCCCTGCTTGTTGTTTTAAATAATTCTTCCCCCTTTCTCCAAAAGAGATTTCTGTTCTGGTGGGGGTTGTGCAAACTACTACAACATATTTTGCTTGACTCACAAAGGGCTGTTGTGCTGCTTCTGCCATTTCTCTGATCTTATTCTCTTCGTCTACTAATATGACTTTTAAAGAGAAATTATTTCCTGCCATCGGAGCATAACGTATTGTATCAATGCATTCTAAAATATCTCTCCAATCTGGCTGATTTGATTTGAATTTCCTTATGCTTCTTCTTTCATGAATTGTTTTGTCCAAATCCATGATATAATACAGAAAATTCATTATTTAAATTTAAGGTTTTGCTAATTTTACAAATATATTTATAAATTACTTTAGATTTAATCTAATATGGATTATTCTCAAGAAGTGGAGAGGGCCCAGGAAATTTCTAAGGTGAAGACTCATAAATGGATTTGGTTTACAGTTTTTGGGGTTCTTTTTATTGGAATTTTTTTAATAATTTATTTTGTTTTAATTGGAAGTCAAAAAAATATATCTGAAGATAGACTTGTTCAAGGCTCTTCTGTTCAAATTGGAACTAATAACTCTGTTAAACTTAAATTTGGAGATGAAGACCATAATATAAAAATAAATTTTGTTGGATTGGATTCTGTTGATTTGACTATCTCGAGTGATCCAATACACTTAAATTTGAAGATTAATGAGGTGAGAGAAATTGATTTAGACAACGACGGAATTGCAGATTTAAAGATTAAACTTGTAAGCATTACAAATGGAAAGGCAACTATTGCCTTTAAAAAAATTGAAAAAGAGGTTTGCCTAGAAAACTGGAATTGTTCTAAATGGGGAAATTGTTTTAATGGATTTCAGAGAAGAAATTGCATTGATTTAAATTCCTGCGGGACAATTCAAGAGAAACCCGCTGAAAGAGAAGTATGTTTAGAAATTAAGTTTATTGAGAATGACAGTGCTTTTGATGAGGGAGAAAATGATAGTTTGAATAATACCCCCATAGGAAATTGGACTAATCAAACTAATTTTACCAGAGAGGATCCCCTGATTACAAATAATAGTCAAAACACTTCTTTAAGTAATTTTCTTGGAGAGCCTATTTTTTATTTTAATTGCAATAAAAATATAAGTTTGTTTATTAATGCTTCAAATAATTGCACTCCTTTTAATATTGTATGCACTTCAGTTGCAGACTTATTTGGAATAGGAGTAGTACAAAAAACAATTACTTATTTTGAATTAAAAGGTATGCAAAATGAAAAATGCAGAGTATACTTTAAATATGAAAATGTTAGTATTTATTATACTCCCCAATTAATTCAAATATTATTGGATTCTGCAATAACACTGAAGGAGATAAATTCCAAACTAAATCAAACAAATGAAGAATACAAATTCTTAATTGGAAAAAATTCAACCTGTTATTATCCTGTTTCTAATTGGTTAGAAGTGGTTTCTGGGTGGAATGAAGATTCTTTCTCAGGTTCAAGTGAAGATGTAGAAGAATATAATTGTACCGGAAGTTTATATGATTAATTCTCTGATTCGAGGGTTCATTAAAATTTAATTTCTCCTCCCCCCAAAACCTTTCCCCCTTCATAGAGGACAATTGCCTGTCCTTCACTGATTCCAGTTATAGCTTTATTCAGTATTACTTTGAATTGCTTTGACTTTTTATTATAAAATAATGTGCTTGGAAGAAGTTCTCCCACATGCCGAATTCTTGAAGATACTTTTTTAGAGTCTTCTTTTAATTTCTCTTTTTTATCTGAAATTAGATATAGACCCTTTACAATTATTTCTTTTCTAAAATTTAAAGGATGATTTTTTGGGGCAGCAGTTATTATATTTTTTTTAACGTCCTTTTTTACAACATACCATCTTTCAAATTTCTCATTCAACTTTTTATTATTTTTATAAACCCGATTTATCTCAAAACCATATCTCGGCCCCAATCTCTGCCCAATTGTATAATAATAAATTCCATCGTGCTCTCCTATTACATTTCCTTTTGGGTTGAGAATCTTCCCTTTCTTGGGGTTTATTTTCTTCTGGAGGAATTTCTTAAGATTAATCTTCCCAATAAAACATATTCCAACTGTTCCTTTTTTATTGTAATTTGGAAGATTGTTTTTTTGAGCTATTTCTCTAATCTCTTTTTTTGAATACTCCCCAATTGGAAATAAACAACGGGATAATTCGTTTTGCTTTATCTTGTATAAAAAATAAGATTGATCTTTGAATTTATCTTTTGCTCTCAATAATTCATAAATTCCTTTTTTATTTTTTCTTACTCTTGCGTAATGCCCGGTTGCAATTAGATTAATTTTTCTTTTTCTGGCTTCTTTTAAAAGAAGAGGGAATTTTATTTTTTGATTGCAGTCTATATCTGGATTAGGGGTTATTCCTTTTTTGTATTTGTCAAACATTTTTTCAATTACTTCTTTTCTGTATTGCTTTTCAAAATCGAGAGTTATGAAAGGTATTTTTAATTTTGAGGAGATTTTTATTGCAATTTTTCTTTCTGTTCTCCAGGCGCAGCGTCCTGTTAAAGGATCTTTAGTGTCGCTCCAATTTTTCATAAATGCCCCAATAACTTCATATCCTTGTTTTTTGAGAAGTAGGGCAGCAACACTCGAATCCACTCCCCCCGACATTGCTAAGAGGACTTTTTGTTTTTTTGATTCAGATTTCATAGATTAATTTAGGGAAGTAGTATTATAAGGTTTTTTGATACAACTTCTGTAAAAAATTTTACTGAAAATTATTTCTAATAATTATAAAGAAACTAACGTCTAGTTCAGTGCGCAATTTACGCAGTTATTAAAATAAAAAAAATTAAAAAATAAAAAAAATTATTTTTTGCCTGTTTCAAAAATAGCTTTTATTGCAACAACTAATGCTGCAGCACTAACAAATGCTACAAAATTTCCTAGGATTGCAGTAACATAGCCAACCGATACTCCCAACATTGAAAGAGCAGTTAGGCTTGCAATTCCACCAGTTAATAAAGCTATGCTTGCAATTAAAAATTTAGTAGATTCTTTTTCAGTTATATTGAGGAATCCTACTATTAATCCCAGCAAAAATAACACTAAAGCAACTGTTGTCGCATATCCTGTTATAAATCCTGCAATCAATGCTATTATTAGACCAATGACAAAAGCCCATTTTCCTATAAGTCCATTTACCATTTCTTCAAAATTTACCTCCTTTTTATATATTATTCATATTTTTTGCATATTTAAATTTTATGTTGTATTTAAATAAAATTATGTATGGGGTATTTAAGCAAATATGAAATATGTCTAAAAATATTAATTTGCCTTTTAAATTTCTCCAATTTAATGATATATTGATATGACAAACTTTAAATAAAATTAAATTAAGAATGTTTTGAAACGCCCCGGGTAGGACTCGAACCTACGACTTCACGGTTACTGTTGTAATTATTAACAGCCGTGCGCTCTAACCAACTGAGCTACCAGGGCACCTTGCTGTTGCCTATCATAGCGAAGGAGGTTTGTTCGTTAGAACTTTAACCAACTGAGCTACCAGGGCACCTTGCTGTTGCCTATCATAGCGAAGGAGGTTTGTTCGTTAGAACTTTAACCAACTGAGCTACCAGGGCACAAAAAATTTAATTTAAGACCTTATTTAAAATTATTGCTTTCCTTTAATTTTCTTAACTTCTTTTAAACCCAAGTCAATAACAGGTTCAATTCTATGTTTTTCTAAATATGCATAGACATTCGCTTGTTTAGAGCCTTTTAATAATAATTTGCATGCTTCTTCTGCATTTTCAATGCATTCTGGATCCCCTATAATTCCTATTTTATTGTCTTTCATTTCAAGATTGCACATACTTAAATTGGAGATTGTTTTTATTGTCTTTCCATCTTTTCCGATTATTCTTCCACGCACTCTTTTAAGATTCTTTTGATTTGTATAGTCTTTTATGTTGATAATCTCAAATATTAAATCCTCTTTTTTTATGTGGATAGCAGTTGAGAAAGGAAATCCGAATTCAAGAGATTCAATTACTTTTTCTGCTGTATACTCATCTTCAGGTTCTCCTGAAATATAAATTTCTTTTCCCCTATTAGTTATTTCTACGTTTAGTTCTTCTTCTAGCTTTTTTTTATTTTTTATTATTCTTATTACTTTTTCACAGATTAGTTTTATCATAGAAAAAAAAGTGTTGAGCAGTTAATAAGTTTAACTGGCTCTGCAGTTAGTTTGATTTGTCCAGATCTCATATTTATCACCTGATTCAATATCTGTTGCAGTGAGTGAAACTTTCATATAGGTCCAATTATAGATTTCAGGAATTTTCGGAGTTACAAATTCAAATATTGTCAAACAATCATACTCGCTTTCTAATTTTACAAAATATCCCACATAATTCTCTCCCGAAACAGGTAAATCTGGACTATCAAAATACACGCGCCCATTTGGATAAGGCCAAACAGTAGCAACTGTTCCGTTATTTATACTTTTATCTACTACACAGAATCCATTTATACTGCAATATTCTCCTGCTAGTGTATCACATAAACCACAACTTTCTCCGCAACCATTAGGAACTGGGCCGCAATTTCTTAAATCACAGTTGGGTTGACATTGTATGCATAAACCGATAGATACATTACAAGTTGCTGTTAAATTACAGGAACCACAACTTGTTTGGCATACTGGGTCAAGTCCGCATCCTCTTCCCGCACAATTTGGGATGCAAACTTCACAAGCACCACTAGATTCGTTGCAGGTTTCTCCTATTCCAGTACATAAACCACAGAAAGTCTCTCCGCAGTCGCTTCTACCTGGAAGAGTTCCGCATTCTCTGGTTTCACAATCAGAAATTAGACAATCTTGTTTACAAGTTTCTCCATCACAATGATATCCTGCCTCACAAGTTCCGCATGTTCCACAACCATTTGGGGCTTCTCCACACATAGTAAGTTCACAATTAGGAGCCAATTGTCCTATACAACTTCCAGAGCATCCATCTGAACAAGTTCTTCCTAGGCAAGTATTTGCTGCACAAGTACAATCTGATTCACAAGGTTCAGTAGAAAGAATACAATTTCCCTGAACACAATCTGGAGTTGAACCCGAACAAGTTCCGCATATTCCTCCACAACCATTGTCTCCACATTCTATTCCATTACAATTAGGAATGCAATTAGGATAAGAAGATTCTTCATCTTCAGCATCGATATAATATTTATCTGCAATGCCTTCTGTTATTAATTTTCCTGAACTTGTTGCAAACATTGGAGCAATAGAAACACTCACAACTTTTCCAGTGTAATCTACTACAAATGTTTTTGTTTCAAATTGATTTAGGGTTATGTTTGTTTTCTCAAATACGTGCGTATTTTCTCCGTCAAAAACAAGAAAGGTTATTCCTTTTAAATCTCCTTCACCCTGATTTCTTCTAACTTTTATATTTAAGTCTGTAGGGGTTTTTTTGACTGATACTATTTCCAAATTAATTGTGAGTGTTCCAAGAGATATTTTTTCTACATTTTGATTAATAACAGTTCTTACCACTACCCAAACTATCCCGGTGGCTACGAGAACAAGAAGGATTATGATTAATGTTGCAACAATTGTTGATAAACCTCTGGCATTCCCTCTCTTTATCATTAATTAAATTGGAAAATAAGGTTAATAAATATTGAGTTTAGAATTCTTCTTTTTCTGTTTTCAGATAACCATTTCTTTTAAGCCATTCAATTTGGTTTGAAGGATATTTGAATATTACATCTCCTTTTGATTTGTCAAGTTCCCAAGGCTCTACTATAACAACGTCTCCAGGGCGAAGCCATAATTTTCTTTTTAATCTTCCAGGCACTCTTGAGTTTCGTGTTTTTCCATCGAGACAATTTACTCTCATTTTATTTCCTCCAAGACGCTCCTCGATTATTCCTATAACTTCTTCTCCTCGGGGGAGTTTTGCTCTTGTTATTTTTTGTTCTTCTTCATTGTTTGGTTTTTTATAAAATCCCATATTAAGAAAAGATAAATCTGGTTTATAAAATTATTCTATTAAAATTAAAGAAAAAATTTTCATTATTTTTTCTCACATTAAAACTAAAGCAAAAGGAATCCCCTGAATTCTTCCTATTCCGTCTTCTGAAATTATCTCTGCTTCAATTGCCGTTTTTATTGCTTTTTCACCCACAATATTGAATGTTGAGTCTTCAATTTTCATATCTCTCATTATTTCTAATGCCTCTCTTATTGAAACTTCTTTTCCTTTGAAAAAATTTTCCTTAACATCAAGCTGGAATTTTTCTTCTTCGAATTTCTTTCCAATTAGTTCTTTGTCGCAAATCGCTACGACATTTCTATAAGATTTTATTATATTAACAAACATTTGTAATAAAAATAATTAATTAATTTAGTAACCTTTTTTTGCTTCACCAGTCTTGATTGCTTTTTCTGCCTTTTCCTTTGACATCATAGCGCACATAACTGTTCCGCAGTCAGGACATTTTCCTTTTGCCATAGAACCACCCCTAGAAGTTTGGTTTATAACAGGATCTTTCATTCTTTGCCCTTTTTTCTTACACTTAACACAATAAGCTTCTACCATTTTTTACCTCCATTTGTTTAATTTGAAGTATTCTTCTTCTTTTCCCAGGAAAAATTCTTTTATAAATATTTATATTTTATAATTTTGAAAAATTTCCCTCAAATAAATATAAAATTATATTTTATCTCTCACGGGATGTTTTGCTCCGCAAGCTAGACAATGAAGAAAAGTAAGCCTGTTTTCTCTTTTTAATTCTGTATCTGGTTTTCCACATTCTTTGCATATAACAAATTCTTTTATGTATTGCTCTATTCTTGAGTTTATTTTTGCACTTGGAATTTTATTGTTAAGAACTAATCTGTCCCCCTCTTTTTGTCCAGAAGTTGCAAGTTCTTTTAGTATGAACTTCTGAAAATGTTCGACATCCCTCCTCAAATAAGATGCAATTTGCATAAAATTTGTTAGAATTGTTTTCTTTCCTTCTATGTGCCCCTCTATTTTTGGAATTTCAAATCTTCCTTCTCTTCCTTCTACTACTTTTACTTTAGTATATGCTTCATCAAGAAGTTTTTCGTAATTTTCCATTAAAATTAGAAATAAAATTGGTTTATAAGGGTTTAGTAATATTAAAAAAATAATCAAAATGTATGTAATTCATGTCTGTTCTTGTTTCAAAAACAGCTGCAACTACTTTTTCTTTATAGAAGAATATATGTGCATAATTGTCTGATGCTTGTGGAGTTGAAGGGGTTAACTCACATAGATTTAAAACATCCATTCTAAATTCTGGAGGACCTTCTTTTATACCCACTTTCTTTTCAATTTCTGATTTAACTTCTAAGAAAAATCTGTCCATAGTTTCATGAACTTCCTCATCTTCTCCGGTATTTACTGTTATTGAACGTGGTATTTTCATTTTACCCCAAATATCTTACTTTTCCTGGGCGAGGTTCGAATATAATTCCTTCTTCAAGGAATTTTTTTATTTCCTGATTTATTATTTCAGGAGAACCGTCTTTTATTTTTATTATAATCTGTTCTTTTTCAATTCCTCCTTCTTCTTCTGAGTTTTTTATCAAGTCAAGTATTTTATCTTTTATTGCAATTATTTGAGATTTCTCAACGACTGTTGTTTTTTGCGGCTGTTCTTTGTCAAGTTCTAATTTTCTTATTAGCAGATATTTTGAATCCTGTTCCTTAATTATCTCTGGTTGAATATAGGTTTCATTATTCCAATTTCTAAGAACTCCAATTACCAAGACAGTCAATCCTTGTGTGATTTCTTTAAACTTGGTTATATCCTCTCCAAAAACTTTTAGGCTGATTTGACCAGAACCATCGTCTAGTTTAAAAAAGATATACTTTCTATCTCCTTCGCTCTCGAATCTATCCACAATATTTCCAACAATATTTGTTCGGATTATTTTTTTATCTCCTAGTTCCAGAAAGGAGAATTTTCCATCAGTCATAATTGGTTTTCCAATAAGAACATCGCTTATTCTTAGTTTGTATGCAACATTTCTTTTAAATTGCCCCTCTGCCATTTTATTTATAAAATGCAACCACCAAATTTTAATTTGAGTTCTGTCATTTTGGTAAAAATCTAATTAGGTTTATAAGTTTTTATGGTTAATTTTGGAATTAAAATACCCCAATATATCCTTTTTTTGGTTGATAAATCTCATTATCTTTAACTAATCTGTTTATCACTTCTTCTAATTCGTCTTTACTCATTTTTTCCTCAAGTTCTTTTTCAATCTCTTCGTATGGAATCATTTTCCCCATTTTGCTTTCAAGAGCTGTTATTACTTCTTTTACCATTAAAATTTTATTTCTTTGAGAAGAAGAGAATTTTCCGGATATTCTGTCAATATCAAATGTTTTTGACTCGTAATCATATCCAACTTGTAGAAGATAGTAAGTCATTAATTCAACGGCTCTTTTTGCATCTTCTTTCGAGACAATTTCACTTAATCTTAATTTTGCAGATGCTTCTGCCATTCTAATCAATGCTTGCAGTTGTCTTGCTGAGATTGGAATTGGTCTCATTGCACTTTCAGAAATCACAGGTTTATTTCTTAATTCAATGTAAAATTTTTTTAACTCTTCAACTGCTTCTGTACTTAATTTCGGATTTATCTTTTGTTTTGCATAAGCAACATATTTTCGAAATAGATTTGTGTCAATCAAAACATCTTTTGTTTTTTTTTGATGCTCTTTTAAAACATGGGTTGCAATTCTTTCGTCTTTTGTTCTATCTGGAATGTCTCTTAAAGTAAAAATAATATCAAATCTGTTTATTAGTGTTGGAGGTAAATCAATTTGTTGGGGAATTGGCATGAATGGATCAAATCGTCCAAACTTGGGATTTGCTGCAGCCAAAACAGAAGTTTGCGCCTTTAAAGTTGCCTGCACATTAGCTTTTGAAATAGTTACTGTCTGTTGCTCCATTGCCTCGTGCATTGCACTCCTATCCTGGGGATCCATTTTTTCTAATTCGTCTATGCATATCAGTCCCCTGTTTGCAAGAACCATTGCACCTGCTTCTAAACTCCAACCCTTCAAATATTCATCACGAACAACGGTTGCTGTTAAACCTGCCCCTGATGTTGATTTTCCTACAACATATCTTCCTTTTGGAGATATTTTTGCCATGAAACCTAATGTGACTGATTTTGCAACACCTGGATCTCCAATCAATAAAATGTGAATATCTCCTCTTGATTTTGAACCATCTGACATTTGTTTTTGAACTCCTCCAAATAATTGCAGAACTAATGCTCTCTTTATTTCTTCATATCCCCAGACACTTGGAACAATGCTTTTTGCTAAATTTTCAAATATTTTTGGATTTTCAGAAAGCTCTTGGATTTGTCTTTCATCCTCATCTGTTATATCTAATTCCTCAAAAGTTTCTTCTAAAGGAATTAAATTATTTGCTTCAACAGCAAGTTCAAATCTTGTTGATAATCCTCCTGTGCTCAAAGGAACTGGAACTTCTTTTAAAATTCCAATTATTTTTATTCTTGCGCCCGGAGTTGTTTTTTCTTCCATTCGGGGTTCAACTAAATCTTCTTTAACAAAAACATTTATCCTTTTTGGCTGTTCTCCTCCAGAGAGAGATTCAGGAGATTCTTCGACAACTAATCTCTGAGTATCAACCATATCTTTAGATATTAATCTAAATCCTCCTCTTCTTCCACAAGAGCATCTGCTTGGTTCTCTGAATTTCTTTTCAATTTGTAAAACAGATATTACTGTTCCACAGCTTGGACATTCAAATTTTGCATTTACTACTTGTGGGCGAACATCTGATGCTTGCCTTATTATTCCTTCAAGTATTATAAGTTCATTTAAATGTTTTGAACGAATGTTTCTTATTTTAATTTGATGTGCGTCAGAAAGATTCTTAAGCCTAATTCTTATATTTTTCACTAATCCGAGTTCTTCAACTGCCTGTTCTATAAGACTCAGAGTTTCTTCTGGATTGACAATTATTTCATCTGAAAGTCTGTTTGAAAACTCTGTAAGTTTCATAAAATCAAGAAGTATTGTATTTGTTCTCTTACGAATAGATTCTCCTAAATCTTCTTTATTAAAATTAAAGAAATTTTTTGCTTCAATTATTAAATCCTCTGATTTTGGCTTCTTTTTTGATATACTTTCTGGCATGTTTGCTGGATAATCTTCTTCAGAATATCCACTTTCTTCTTCCATGTTAATAAAATTCCTCCTTATTAATATGCATGAAGGAGGTTACTCTTTCTTCCATGAAATCTAAAGAAAGCCCTCTTTTTTATAGATTTGTATATACTATAAAATGTATTAGGATTATTTTTTATAATTCTTAAGAGCAGTTTTTACGTTCTTTAAAAGCTGGTCCATGCTATCTTCAAGCTGTTGCTTGTTTTTAGTTCCTGTACATACAAGTTTTCCGTTTGAGAAAAGAAGAAAGGTTGCTGTTGGTTCTATTAGCTTGTAGACTAATCCCGGAAATTGCTCTGGTTCATATTCTGTGTTCTCCATTTCAAGAGCCAGAAAATTAAGATTTAACTTTAATTCAATTGTTCCTGATGCCACTATATTCTGGACTGTTATTTTTGGCTTTGTTGTGATATTTACATTTATTTTCTTTAATTGTTTTATTACAGCATCTATAACCTCTCTTACTTGAGTAAGAGATTTTGTCCCTGTACATACTAAGTTTCCTGATGAGAAGACAAGCACTGCTGATTTGGGCTCTTTGACTCTCAAAACCAATCCAGGAAAAGTTTCGGGATTATATTCTGTATTTGGCTGAGTTCTTGCGAGTTTTGTCAGAGGAACAGGTTTCCCTAAAGAAGCAGTCGCAACAATATTCTGAATCTTATAATTGCTTTTTGCCTGTGTCATGATGAGTTTATAAAGAAAAATTGGGTTTATAAAGGCTTCGACGGTGAAAAGATTGAATATCTTCTTTAGTTTTTCTTTTTAAAATTCTTTTCTATATAATCAATCAGCTCGCTCCCTTTTATTTGAACACTCGAAGGGCCAGCTCTTATATAAAATTCTTCTTCATCTGCGGGAGATTTTATAAAAACAGGACTTTTGCTTTTTTCACATTCTATTTTTAAAACAGTTTTCCCTTCTATTTCAATTAACTTGAAATTAATTAGGTGAATGGATTTCTTTCCAATTTTTGTTTTTATTATATTTGTTAGATGAAGAAGATATTTATCTCTGCTTTCAAATTTGTCTTCTTCTATTCCAACTATTTTACCTGAATCTTCTACTCCAATTAATAAAATTCCTCTATTAGAGTTCATAAAAGCTGTAATAGTTTTTAAAGTAGAAAATTCTATCTTTCTATCAATTTCATTTGTATGAAGATTTACTCTTAAGGTTGATTTGAATTCAACTTTTTCATTTTCCCCTTTTTTTATTATCTCCAAAATATCCTCTTTTAGCACTTCTGGTTTTTGAAATACTTTGGGATTTCTTTCCATTATTCTTGTAACAAAACATTTCATTATTCCTGAATGATATTTCATATAGAGATATCCCATTAGAGATGAAAACAAAGCTCCAATAACTACAAAAGTCATCGTTTGCATAGAGTAAACATAAATATCTGAAGATAGAGATTGATGAAGAAGAACTTTTAGATAATACTTTGCAAGTTCAATCGCAAATCCAAATGCAACAGCAAAGTTAAATGAAAATAAAATTATCAGAAAGTAATTTTTCTTTATCTGATTGCTCGAATATAAAATTGCAAGAATCATAAATCCAACCATTGCAATTGCTATTCCAAAAACAATAGGAGTGATTATCCCCCCTGTTTTTCCAAGGAAGAGACTGATTATGGTAAATATCAAGAGAAACCATTCGAATTCAGGGGGAATCTTTATCTCGTATCTTGTAATTATTTGCGGAATAAAAAGAAGAATCAGGAGAAAAATGCTTGTTGATGCCAGATGCCAGAGATGATTATACATTGCATTAAATATAGATAAAAGTAAAATTAGTTTTACTGCTAAAGAAAAATACTTTTGAGCTTCTTCTAATCTCATATCTTATATAGGATTAAGAAGTTTAAAGGTTTTGTGGGATTTATCCATATTTCCAATTTCTTTTTTGATCTTGAAAGTCTTTTTCAATTTCCTTTAAATCAGCAATTTCTGAAAGGGGTTTATCTGGTCTTAGAGTAGTTATTCTTGGAAATCTCAATGCCCATCCAGAATTGTAATTAGGGGACCTTTGAATTTCTTGATAGGTTACGGCCACTATTATTTTTGGTTTTACGTAAATTCTCTTTCCCTCTTCTTTTTCAATGATAGGTTTTATCTTCTCTGTTAATTCATGGAATGAAACTTTTGTGTTTTTTTCTTTGCTTTCTTCTTTTTCAACAATTCCTGTTCCGACTTTTCCAATTTCAAGATATTCTCCTGGTTTGTTTCCTTTGCAGGATAGAATAAAACTAGAAAACCATCCAGAACGTTTTCCTTTTCCATATTCTGCACCTGTGATTACCAAATCCAAATCTTTTTCTTCTGGTTTTATTTTAAGCATATTTCCAACCCTTCTTCCTGGTTTGTAGGGTGCTTTGAGATTTTTCATCATTATTCCCTCTTGATTGTCTCTAAGAGCTTTATCATAAAATTTTTTGGCAGTTTTTTCATTTGATGTAATTATCATTTTTGAGGGAATTATTTTATAAGACTGGGAAGTTATTGTCTGTCTTACTAATTTTGCTCTTTCTTCAAAAGGTTTTTCTAGCATGGATTTTCCATTGTAATAAAGAATATCAAAAACATTTATTTCAACAGGAAGATCTTCCTGTAATTTTTCAATGTGGTATTTTCTTCTTATTCTTTGACTTATATGCTGGAAAGAGGTATATTCTTTTGTTTTTTTGTCATATCCAATAGCTTCAGAATCAAGAATGAATGAATTTCCTTTAACAAATTTCTTTATATATTCAACAACCTCTGGAAACTGTTTTGTAACATTTTCAAGACTCCTTGTAAATAATTTTATTTCTGAATCTTTTTTGTGGATTATCATCCGGAATCCATCATATTTATATTCAATTGCACAGGGTTTTCCAAGTGCTTTAAATCCTTCTTCGATATTAGAAACTTTTTGTGCTAACATTGCTTTTATTGGTTTCCCAACTTTAAGAGAAATTTTTTCTAAGTCTTTTAAATTTCCCTTTTTACAAGCGTCAAAAACTTCTGCTAAATCGTTTGATTTATCAATTGCTCCCTGAATTTTTATTGACATTTCTTTTGAGTTTTCAAAAAAAGCTTTTGCAAGGGCTTCTCTAATTGTGCTTTCTTGAATTCCTATTCTCAAATCTCCTATTAAAGTTCTTACTAAATAGAGGGCTTCGATAGGTTCGGCAGAAGTGAGAAGCTCATTGATTATAGCAATCTTTTTGTCAACTGTTCCTTTTCCTTCCAATTCAGGAAGTTTTCTCAAATTTTCAAGAACCTTTTTTATGATTAGTGTGTGAGATGCAAGAGTTCTTTGTTTTTTTTCAGAAGTCAGTTTTTTTGCAACTTCTCCCAAATCTCCTATCTTTTTCCATTCCTGCAAGACTTTCTTTGCATCTATTCCTGTTGCTTTTGAAATTGCCTTTATTGTTAGCTGGTTAGATATTCCTATTTTTTTCTCGTCATATTCAGGATAAATGTTTCCTTCTAAAAGATACATTATTTCTCTATCTTCTTCTGAAAGATGCTCCAGAAATTTTGAAAGAATATCTGTTTTTTCAAGTCGTTTGGTTGTGTTGCCAAGGGATTCGTAAAGTTCAACTAATTTTTTATAAATCATATCCTTAAATTTCCTCTTAGAATTATTTAGTATAGAGAGTTTTTAATTATTTACTCTTCCACAATCCATGCAAGTTGCAGTAGTATTTTAATAATTTTTTAATGTATTTAATTTATCTCTTTAGTTTATTTTTATTTTTCCAGAATTTTTCTGCAGATGTTTCTAATTTGTCTAATCGTTTATAATAATCTGGAAATTCATTCAGATGAGCCAAAGCAATTTTTCCTGTTATTAAAGGATTATTATTTGTAACATTTGTATTTTTATCAACCTTGCCATGTTCTAATTCAATATCCATTCCATGTCTAAATTGTTCAAGATTATATTTAGCTTTTGACCAATTAATTTTTAGTTTTTTAGAAGTCTCTTTTGCTTTTTTGGAACTAAAATGTTTTTTTGATGTCATAGAATAAGTTAAGAAAAAAGAGTTTTTAATAGTTTGTTTATTTATTGATTCCAATTAACATTTTCAGAATCTACGATTACTTCATCCAAGTTTTTTGACATCTTTTTTACCTTTTTGACTGGAAGAAGATGGTTTCCATAATTCATTCCACTAGTTATCCCCGGGATGAAAACGTTCAATTTTAAAATTTCTCCTTCTTTTGGAGTTTTTCCTTGGTAAAAACACCCTGGAATTAATTCTCCTTTTTCATTTACTTTTAAGCAAGTTAATTCTGTATCATAACTTCCATTTTCTTGCATTGTTATTGTGTAATGAGGTTCTGGAGAAATTATTGCTGCTATTTTTTCTCTTTTACCTATTTTATGAGAAACTTCTGGTAGAATTAAATTTTTCATCTTAGTTCTTAAATTGTATTGGTTAATCATTGTTTTTTGATAGCCTAACCTGTTTTTAAGGATTATTGTGTTGAATATTTACTTCAGAGGTTTTACAAATCTTCTTCCAGAATTTGGATTGGGTTTTTGTCCAGCTCTTCTGCTTGGACGAGATTTGTTCATTGGATTTTTGCTTCTTAATCCTCTTGATTTTTTAGCAGCTCCTGTCAGCCCCCTTAAAGCTCTTTTCTTATTTTCAGATTTTGCTATCCAATTTATTGTTGGGTCATTTTTTATTTCTGGTCTTTGTGGGTCAACACAAATAACTTCATAAAAAGCGTATACTCCGTCTTTTCCTATTAAATATGAATTCAAAACTTCAAGATTTTGATATTTGTTTTGTACTCTTTGTTCTGCAATCCATTTATAGGACATCTTTAGGTTTTTTCTTGTGTGCATTCTTTTTCCTCTTCTTCCTTTGTTGGGTCTTGGTCTTTTGTGACCTCCCCGTTTTAATCTAATTCTTATCACTACAAAACCTTTTTTATCCTTATAACCTAAGGCTCTTGCTTTGTCTAATCTTAAAGGCTTTTCTACTTTAATCTGGGCTTCTGACTTTCTCCATTCAGTCATTCTTTCTCTAAGAACTTTTGAATCTGGTTTTTTCCAAGCCTGTTTTATATAATAATACATTCCATGAGCCATGTTAGATTTAGAAAAAGTTGATTTAAAAGGTTTGGGGTTTTTACAACGAAACTTTTATAACACTTGTTCTTTTTATTTTAAAATGAAAAAAGGAGAGAATAATTCTGGAATTGTTATTAAGTTTATGAAACTCTTAAAAAATGCAGAAACTCCAGAATATATTTTAGGAAGCGATGTTGGTTTTGATGTAAAGGCAATTGAAAATGTTAGTATTTTTCCATTTGACCAGAAAAATGTAAGAACAGGAATTGCAATAGAGATTCCTAAGGGGTATGTTGGAATTGTTAGAGATAGAGCAGGAATTGTTCAGAAGATGAATGTGCATACTGTTGCAGGAACTTTTGACAGTGGTTTTAGAGGAGAAGTTTCAATAATGCTTGTTAATATGAATGAGAAGACTATTGAAATTGAAAAAGGCATGAGGATTGCGCAGATAATATTGATACCAATTGTTAAGGCTAAAATAGTTGAGGTGAAAAAGCTTTCAGAGACAGAGAGAGGAGAGAAGGGATTTGGTTCTACAGGAATGAAAGGGATTGTTAGAGAACTCAAAAAGATTTCTAAAAAATGATTTGTATAATTTATAAATAGAAATGAGGCTGCACAGTGTAAGGACACTAAAGTTTCCTTAACAATCAACTTTCCTTTTAATTGGCGCAGACTTATAGAAAAATGAGGCTGCACAGATTTGAACTGTGGACCCCTGCCTTATCAGAATCACCTTCTGTGTAGGTTTTACCCCGCAACAAAATGCAGTGCTCTAACCAGACTGAGCTACAGCCTCGTTGTAGGTTAGATGATTTAGCCAGAGCCGAATCATAGATTACAACAGCCTCATCTGAAATTCAAAAGAAATTCTTTATTTATAAGTCTTGCGAATTTAGGAATTTTTGATATTTTTCAAAATGTTTTGGATTTTGAGGGGCGATTTCTTTCATAAATTTGTGAAACATTTCAACCCCTCTTATTGTTATTATGTAACTTCTTTGCCTGTTGAATTCTATATTATATAATTGAGAATATCTTGTGGTACGAAATCCAAGTTCATTAAGTAAATTTAAAAGTTGCTCGGATAATTTGAATGAAATTGTTGTGATATACATTCTTGGGTATATTTTCTTATTTTTCTTTTCAAGATAAATTCCTCCATCAGTATCAAAAATTCCTCTGATAATCGCTTTTTTTAATTTGTTATTTGATAATAATTTTATTGGCATTTCTATTTCAAATTTTTTACCCAAGGGGAGTTTGAAACTTTCTTTAAATCTTACTAAATCATCGTTCCATATTTGAAATCCCACTACGCTTGTAGAAGGCATCTCCCTTATTTTTAGTTTTATATCAAATAATCTTTCAAATAAAGGCTTTATTCTTCTTTCATAATGTTTTTATCGTCTTTAATATGTCCTCTAAGTTGATAGAATCCTTTTAATTTTCCTCTGTTTTTATAGAAATTCATACTCCCATCTCCAATGTGCCACCCAATTTCTTCTGCAAGTTCCTCTGATATTTTTGAGGGGATTTTCATATCAAAATAATGCTCTAATTATTTATAAATTCTTTTAATTTCCCTTAAGTTCAAGAACAAGAAGATTTTCTGAAAGATCATAATTTGTTATTGGAAGATTTAGGGGAATTCTCTTAAGGTAAGCTTTTTTATCTGTAATTGCTTTTACTTCTATGCTATTTTCTAATTTTACAATTGAAATCTCTTTTAAGGATTCTACTCCTGGAAGTTCAACTTCATAAAGAATTTTATCATCTATTCTCTTTAGAGAAGTCTTTGGTTCTGCTTTTTTAAGTTTTGAAAATTTTTTAATTTGTTCATCTGTAAATTCATTAAATTTTACTTTTTTCTCTTTTATCTTTTCTTCTTTTTGGTTTTTTACAATCTCATTATTATCTAAATTTATTTCTTTTCCATTTATCATGAGCCTAAATTTTGTTCTTGGAATATTATTCATTTTGTTTATATTTGGATTTTGGGGTTTCATTCCTTCCTGCATTTCTTTTTCAAGCATTCTCATTGCATTCGCGAGCACTTTATTCATCACGCCTCCGCCTATTTTTCCAAATAGAGAATTTGCAAAAACATCAAAATCTTCCATAGAATCACTTTCCCCAAGCATTCCAAAATCTTCGCCCCTTTGCTTTTTATTTAGGGGGGTTCCACAACTTGGGCAAAAGCTATAGCTTTTGTTTATTTTTTCCCCACATCTTTTGCAATTTCTTTTATTGAACATTAACATCTATAATTGTTTGATTTTAAATAACTTTTTGTTTGTTTTTTATCACAATAATTCTTAAATAGAGGAAGGATTTTGGGAAAGAATGGCAAGAAAGAAGAAAGAAGAAATTGATATACATGCTTTAGATTCTAAAGCTACACTTGAAGAGGCAGTTGCATGCAGCAGACTTGGAAGAGCAATAGCTAGTTATGGTTCTACATTGACAGGAAAAGAGAAAAGCTCTGCACATTTAGTTTATTATCTCTTAAAAGCCAGAAGAAAATTTTCAGATGAGTGGTTAGTCATGGCTAAAATTTCTAAAGAAAAAAAGGTAAAAAAACCAAGTCCTACAGAAGCTATCAACTGGTTTGCTGAGAAATATCCTCTAGAAGCAGAACCCTTACTTAAGAAGTTAAACGGCAAATATAATAAAACAGAAACATCTGTACGTTATGGTTTAAGAGAAGGAGAAGATTTACCAGATGAACTTTATATTAATACACTTAAGACATTTTTAGAGATTCCGGAACATGAAGCAGCAGTTTTTTATCATGGCATACTTAAACCTTTAATGGTAAGAAAAGAGGAAGAAAAGGGATTGACTGGTCTTGTTATAAAGTAATTAACTTTTTATATCTCTTTTATATAGTTCTGTTATGGCAAATAAATTTTATGTTACAACAGCAATACCCTACGCTAATGCTCCTCCGCATATAGGGTTTGCATTAGAAATCGTTCAAGCAGATGTTTTAGCTAGATGGAATAGGCTTTTGAAGAAAGATGTTTTCTTTTTAACTGGTACAGATGAACATGGCTCTAAGAATTATAGGCTTGCTGAAGAGAAAGGATTAACACCAAAACAATTTGTGGATAAAAATTCTGCTTTTTTTAAGGAATTGACAAAAGCACTTAATATCTCTAACAATTATTTCATTAGAACAACTGATAAAAAAGTTCATTGGCCGGGTGTTTTTGAAATATGGAGATTATTGGAGAAAAAAGGAGATATATATAAGAAAAAATATGAAGGATTTTATTGTTCAGGCTGTGAAAGGTTTGTAACAGAAAGGGATTTGATAAATGGAAAGTGCCCGGATCATCCAAGTTTAGAAATTGAAAAAATAAAAGAAGAAAATTATTTTTTTAGATTGAGCAAATATTCAGATAAAATAAAAGAATTAGTCGAAAATGATAAATTTAAGATTTCTCCTGATAAATGGAAGAATAATTTTCTTGGGTTAATCAAAGAAGGTTTGACAGACATTAGTTTTTCAAGAGATAAAAAACATCTTCCTTGGGGCATTCCTGTTCCTGGAGATGAAAATCAGATTCTTTATGTTTGGCCTGATGCTCTTACGAATTATTTAACAGGTATAGGATATCCTAATAAGGAATATAAGAAATATTGGCCAGCAGATGTCCATATTGTGGGTAAGGATATGCTAAGGTTTCATGCAGGGATATGGCCTGGAATGTTATTAAGTGCTGGAATTGAATTGCCAAAGAGATTGATTGTTCATGGTTTTTTAATAGTTGGGGGGCAGAAGATGTCCAAATCTCTAGGTAATGTTGTAGCACCCTTAGAACTTCTTAAAAGATATTCTGCAGATAGTCTTAGATATTTTTTAATGAGGAATACTCCTTTTGGAGAAGATGGAGATTTTGATGAAAAAGCATTAATTGACAGGCATAATAATGAACTTGCAAACAAGCTGGGAAATTTAATTTCAAGAGTTTCAGGTTTGATTGAGAAAAATGGAATTGAAAAATGCGAAAATAAACTTTTGAAAGAGTTAAATTTGAAAAAAATAGAGAAACTCTTTGAGAATTTTGAATTTGATAAAGTTCTTAATGGGATATTTGCTTTTATTGATATTTGTAATGAATATGTTCAGAATAAAAAACCTTGGGAGAGTAAAGACAAGAAGATTCTTTATGAGTTAGCAGATTCCATTAAAGCAATTGCAATAGTATTATCCCCTTTTATTCCTTCAACTTCTGAGAAAATTGCGAAGCAATTTGGATTTAAGATTGAATTCAATGAGGTTAACATCCCATTGAATGAAAAAACAAGAATAAAGAAGGGCGAAATATTATTTAAGAAAATTTAAAGAAAAAATTAACGAAAAGTATTTAAAGAATATTTCTTTGCTTTATTTATGGTTAGTAAAAAGAGGTCGAAGAAATTTAATATTTCTAATAAGCTTGCTTATACATTAATGATAATTGCTTTGGTAGTTGGATTGGGTGTAGGAGTTATTGCTTTAAGTGCCGGAGAGACTCCAAATCCCGGACACAATATTCAGTCTGTTGGCCCCCCTGATACTTGTTCTGCAGGACAAGTATTAACTTTTACTGGAAGTTCTTGGAGTTGCACAACTCC
>JBDRJG010000020.1:0-13769 GCA_043815085.1 Candidatus Iainarchaeum sp.
GCCTGTTACCTGATTTAACAGGTCACCTCACGGCACAGGCTGACGTCGGCCATGCAACTCCTCTCAGCGTGTCAGGTAAGCCCTTTAGACTGACCTTCATTCTGCTGTCGCTCCTGGTGAGGTTCACGGTGTAGAATCTAATTGAACCGCACGCGTCACCCGTTGTAGTGTCTCCCCGCCAATTCCTTTAAGTTTCAGCCTTGCGACTATACTTCCCAGGTAGCACACTCTTCGACTTCTCTTCAGCACTAATACCTCTCGAGGAGGTACTAATGTTTAGTGTGCAGTGTTTACTGCTAGGACTACACGGGTATCTAATCCGTTTTGCGCCCCTAGCCTTCATCCCTTACTGTCAGAACTGTCCTCGTAAGATGCCTTCGCTCTTGTTAGTCCGTCTGGGATTAACACATTTAACCGCTACTCCAAACGTACTTCTTACGTCTTCCAGTCTCTAGCTAAACAGTACTTCTTGCACGCTCCATATTTAAGATATAGAATTTCACAAGAAACTTATTTAACAAGCTACGGATGTTTTATACCCAATAAAGATGGCTGCGACTTGGACCGCGAGTATTACCGCGGCGGCTGGCACTCGTCTTACCCAGTCCTTATTCGCCAAACTTTTTACATTTGGCAAAAGCTTTTCAATTGAAAAGCACTCTGGCTCAATCTGTCACGCTTGCGCGCATTGCAGAATATTCCTAACTGCTGCACCCCGTAGGGCTGGGAATAGTGTCTAAGATTCCCTCTCAGGGCCTCTCCGCTAAGAGCCCTTACGGATCATTGGCTTGGTGGGCCATTACCCCGCCAACAACCTAATCCGCCGCAGCCCCATCCTTAAGCTCGAATTTGAGAGATAAATCATTCCAGGGTTTATCTCTTATCGAGTATTAACCTCAGTTTCCCGAGAGTATCCTCGACTTAAGGGTAGGTTAGCTACGTGTTACTGAGCAGTTCGCCTTTCACTTCCGAAGAAACAAAAAGACTTGCATGTCTAAACGCAAACCAGAGAGCCGCAGCCGCCAGCAGGATCAACTGGATTTAAATTAAAATTATTATAAATAATATTAACGCAATTTCTTTCATAAGATGAGAAATTACTTCACACAACTCCTAACTATTGGCTTATTGACCTATATTACAAATAGATGACTGCTTCTACATACTTCATACCTTAGAAATTATATACATTGTTAAGGCACTCATCTTAATTAACAAATATGACACCAAATTTAGGTTTATAAACCTTTCGTCGATAAAACCGAGAATTCCCGTCGGAAATTAATCCTGTAATTTCTCTTCTAGCCAATTAACTTTCTCTTTTAAGTCTTTTAATTTTATTTCTATTCCTTTTTTATCTATTCTATGTAATCTTTTAATTAAAAAAATAGGTAAAACATTAGTATTTCCAATTGCTATCTCTCTTTCAAAAATTGGAAGTCCAAATTCATCATAATTTCCAGTAAAATAAAATAAGCCCTTAGAATCAGGAAACATGTAAAATCCTTCTTGAAGATTTTCGCCCCCATCATCTATACAATTTATACCCCCATTAGATGTATAATCAACCATTATTAAGATTATTTTATTTTATTTATAAAAATAATTGTCTTGGAATATACACAAATATTTTTCAAAAACTTATATAACTTTTTATAACAAATCTTAAAAAGAGGATATGCATTCAAAATTTATTCAAATAAAATGATAAAAGATAAAGAAGTGGCGATGGTGCATGCAGCAGATTATGCTTTGGAATATTTGAACAAAGAGCCTCAGGCTAGTGCAGAAGAAATAATTAAGAAGTTTCTTAGAAATTTTGAATCTATCAATATTAAGAAAGAAATGAAAATTTATTCAGTTGCAGCAATAAGTGAGATCTTAAAATTGAAAAATACAAATAAAGGAAAACTTAAGAAACAATTGATACAAATGTTTGTAAATAAAATTCCAATTATTGTAGGAAGAATTGATGAAGAGAATGGAAATTAAATCAAACTTCCCCCTTTTTAATTTTAAAACCAATTAAAAGAATTATTAGAAAAATAGCTACGGAGAGCCCCAAATCTAAATAAGTTTTGAATTCAAAGATAGGTGGAAAAAACCAGATAAAAGCAGTTCTTATTATTAATCCCCCAAGAAAAAGCATTAAGGGTAAAAATGGTCTTTTTTCAAGACTTTTATTATAAACAGAGAAGATAAAACCCAAAAAGAAAGCAATACCAAAAATTAAACTTACGCTAAAAGCAGAGCCTATAAGGAGTATAAAAATCATAATCCCTGTTATAAGATTGAAATTATTTTTCAGTTTTTTAAACCATCTCTTTTTTCTTAGCTTCTTTTTTTTCACATTATCCTTAAGGAAAATTGTTTTATAAAATTAATTGGAAGAGAAATTTTTCTCTTTTATTTAATCACCCTTTAAGATTTCCTTAATTTAGTTAAATCGCCTCTTTTAACTTTTCTTATGTTCATATTATTTTAAACACCTTTGCTCGCACCTTTTTCAACTTCTTCAAGTTCTCCTGTCCACCATTCCAAATCAGGAATATTTTTATCAATTCCTCTTCCTTTACAATATCCTCTTGTAAGAGCATAAAATATAACTCCTAGACTTTTTGGACTCTTGTTATTTCCTATCATAACTTTATCTGCTCCTCTTGAAAAATTATTTGTATCGCAAACCATTAAAACTTTTTTCTTAACTCTTAAGGTATCATGAAGTGCATTTTTATCTAACCAAGAATCTATAACAACTGTTAGTTCATTTTCAAAAAAATCAGGCAGAGTTGTGTTTGTTAAAATTCCTGCAGGATATTTTTTTGTAAATGCCCTTATTCCAGTAATTTCAGAAAATTTTTTTGCAGCTTTCCAACCAGCTTGTCTTTTACAGACTAATATAATATCTTCCGGATTAAACTTTGAAAGATATTCAATTCCTTCCTTTAACTTTTCGTCAATTAAATCTGTATTGAAAATCGCCAATCCGTCGGCTCTTCTTCTATAAACAAAAGACCTCATTTCAGGAGTTACAACTTTTGTTCCTAGGTAAATTCCTGCTTTGACATATTCCTCAAGAGGAATGAGCATATCTGTTCTTTTCTTTATTTTAATCTGCTCTTTCAGTTTTTCTGTGCTTGTAACATCAATTTTTTCCTTTAGTTTAGCAGCTTTTTCAAGAAGTTTTTTCTTTTTTTCTTCTAAGCTTTCAGTTTTTAGAGATTCTTTTTCAGCAGCTTTTTCCAAATTCTTTCCTTCGAGAGTATCTTCAACTTCTTCACCCAACTTTTTATCTGCTATTTTTTCTTCAGATTTTTTAACTGTCATGAGAATTTAGAGAAAAATTAGTTTAAAAGTTCTTCGGTTACATTTTTTAAAAGATATATACAATTAATTTACTATCTGACTGTAAAAAGGTTCATTCATCTTTTTATTAAAATCTCTCCATTCTTCAGGAGTCATGCGTCTATTATATGTACTTTCACATGTGTGGCAATAACATAATGCTTTACCAAACGAATCACGCATAAGAACTTCTTCACCTTTATGTACTTGTTCTCTGCACTCTTCAATTTTGTTAAGATGTCCTTGTATAGCAATACGAGCTTCTAGTGTTCCAATTAAATATTCTTTTTCAGTTGCTTCTTCACCATGCGCTTTCTTAAAAATAGAATATCCTATTTTTTCTTCTTCGTTTAATTCAGCCCTAATAATCTCTGTTTTTAATTTAGTTATATATCCTCTTGCATCTAATATCTTCATTTCCTTCCCGCGAAAATTAATTGTAGATTTCTCCTTTTTCATAAATAACTTAATTTAATGTTATTTTTAAGAATTTATATACAAGAATTATTTCAAACTCTTTTCAATCTCAATCAATCTATTTATCTTTGCTTCTCTCTCCTTCCCTGTTATTCCGCATTTAAAGAAATCTGCCTGAAATCCAAAGGCTAAATCAGCGAGGATCGTTTCTTCTGTTTCTCCGCTTCTATGGGAGAAAATTATTTTTATATTATTTTCTTTTGCAATCTCACAGACTTTTTTAACTTCAAGAAGAGAACCGCACTGATTTGGTTTGACAATCAGTGCATTTATGCTTTTCATTTTAATTGCCTTTTGCAATCTTTTTGAACTTGTGACAGTTAAATCATCGCCAACAATTAAGGCGCCCGGGAATTTTTTTAGTAATTTCGAAAAATCTTCAAAATCTTCTTCATCAAAAGGGTCTTCAATGTAAAGTAAATCAAAATTTTTAATAAGGTTAGCAAGATAACTCAGCTGTTCTTCTTTGTTTCTTTTTAGCGGGGGGTTTTCATAAGAATATTTTTTTCTCTTGTAAAAACTCGAAGATGCAACATCTACTCCAGCAGGCAAGTTTAATTCTTTTAAAATATCAAGAACTTCTTTTTCATTCATCGAAGTCATCCAAGCACCTTCATCGTTTTTAGTGTTTTTAAAATTGAAATCTCTTTTTTTCAACAGAATTTCTGTTTTCTCTTTTGCTTTTTTGTTTATTTCCTCTGCTTTTTCAGGAGATTTAGAATTAGGGATTAATAAAAATTCTTGGAAGTCTGGCTTTTTTTCATTTAAAAGTTCAGAATGTTTCCCTCCCCCTATACAATTTCCAACTAATCTTGGAAAATTTTTTGCCGCGGGATTTATTATTTTCCACACTCCTTTTTTTTGCTCATATGCAATTGCTTTTAAAACAGCAGATTCAAATGCAAATAAAGAATTTGCTCCAATATGTCCTTCAAGAATGTCTTCAACTCTTTTCAAATCCTCAAACTCTTCAATTATCTCTTCTGAAAAATATTCTCCGAATTTTTTTAATGTTTTTATATCTTCTTCTAAACTCTTTTTATAGGGTCTTTCCTCGTATTTCCCAGTTGATTTTCCATTTGGAGAGGAAGCAGAAAATTCTTTTCCTAGTTTTGTTTTTATAGATATAAAAATAGTTCCCTCTTTTCTAGAATCAAGAATTTCTTTGGCTGACACCCCGTTTATTACAACCATTAATTAACAAAAAATTAATTATTTATAAGGTTTTGTTTATTCTCTTTAATCCCAAATTCACCAGCACCATTTTTTATAAAAACGATAGCTAAATTCATCACCCAGAAAATTTTTATTAATTACAACACAATTTTCTTTGTGTGAAACTTTGCAGTCCCGTATGTTTTCAATGCCTTCATAATCTACTATTAGATTTGAATAAATTGTTACAACACCTTTTCCTTCAAATTTAACATTTAAATCGCTTTTTATAGAACAATCTCGAATTCCGATTTTAAGATTTCTTAAAATATCTAATCCTTTTTCCAATTCAGAGATTTCAATATTTGGGCTTACAAACATTACATGCAGGGGTATATCCTTCATATATCTTATTTCAACCATTGCCTTTCCCCTCTCGTTCAAACTTTATAAACTTTATTATTGTGTAACTATTTTAGAATTAATACAAGATAGAAATTACTCACTATAACTTTCTCTTCTCTCCAGAAAATTCTTTCTAATTTATTCTGTTCTCCCATTTTATTTTCCTTTTTCTCCACAGAATAATCCATACTTTTTCAATAAATCTACTTTAACAAATTTTGAATGTCCTTGATTGACTAATACATTTACAGCCAATTTTTCCAATTCATTTGTGTCTTCATCTAAATGTCTTTTTGCATTTTCACTTAAATTTTCATATTTTGGCAAATATGAACATAATACCGCATTTGCACCAGTACATTGATTCAATTTATTATCAGATTTCATTAATTCTCTTGCTTGTACCAATTCTCCCTTTAATTCTATTATATAATCCAAGTTTTTATCAAATTGAACATCTATTTTTTCCATAGTTTTTCATATAATTTAATCTTTATAAACTTTATTATTGTGTAACTATTTTAGAATTAATACAAGATAGAAATTACTCACTATAACCTTCTCTACCTTCATCTCCTCCATCAGAGGCTTCTCCTTCATCTTCTGGATTGGCGAGCTCCATTATTTCTCCTTCTCCTTCAATATTTTCTTCTTCATTTTCTTCCATACTCTCCTTCTTTTCATCACTTATTTTTGGAACAATTTCTCTCTTTAGTTTTCCCTCTTTTCTTTCTGGAAAAGGTTTTTTAATAGATATTGGAAGAACTCCAGAGTCTAATTCTATTTCAGCTATTTTTAGAACATCATAATTTATTTTCTCTAAATCTTCATCTGTAATTTTGATTAATAAAGGAGCATTCATTGCCAATTGCAAAGCCCTTGCTCCAAGAATTCTAGCACGCTCGTATTTTGTGAAATTTGAAGGATTCATTTTAATTAATTATTTTAATTGTTCTTCAACCTTTTTAAACAGTTCTTTCCACATCTTTTCAACAAGATCAATTGCCTTAGAAATTTCCTCAATTTTTATTGAAGTCGAATCTCCTTTTTGCATTGAATATATTGTTCCATCTGAACTTCCAATTGTTAGTCTTGTCTCACTTACATCTTCTTCTTCTTTTGTTGGGTCTACAATTAAATTATTTCCTATTTTATGAACAGTTATTGCAAAAGGATTTATTTTTCTAAGAGGGAGGTTCTTTTCACGCTTCTCATAGATTACTTTCTCTTCTTTTTCATCATATTCTGGAATTTTTGCAATCTTTAAAGCAGTGACAGCCCCTATTCCGGCTGCATCGAACAAATTTCCGTCGTCATTTATAGAGTAAATATCCACAAATACTGTCCATACTTTTTCTCCTTTTTTTATGCATAATTTATCAAGTTCAATGAATTTGCTTTCTCTTATTCCTCTATCAATAACTCTTCCTAATTCAATTGCATTAAATTTTGGAGGTCCTAATTCAATTCTTGATGAACTCATTGGAAGCAGTTCTGCAGTAACCATTAAATTTCCATTATCAGGTGAATCAGGATAAGGTTCTGAAACACCCATTTTAATTCCAACAATAACATCTGTTTTTCCGAGCCTAACCCTTACTGAACCTTCTGCTTTTTTTGAAATATCTTTTTCTATTTTTAATTCCCGAAATTCCCCGAGTTTTCTTCCGTCAAATCTTTTTCCCTGGTCCAAATATTTTTTTATTCTGTCTGCTGTAACTTTTGGTGTAATTTCTATTTCTTCCCCACTCATTTTATTGCCTCCTTTAAAGCCTTTTTTTGAATTTCATAAATTTTTTCGCAAGCTTCTTTTGCCATATTAATGGCTTCCATAAACTGCTCTTTGGATATATTTCCATCTAATTGCAAATGTGTAATTTCTCCTGAATGTGTTATTGAAACTGGAATATCTGTTGAGCCATCTCCATCTTTAAATTCAGAGTCTTCATATTTATCCAAATCAAGAACAAGTGTTTTGTCTATTTTTCCTACAGATATGCTAGAAACCAAATCTCTCATTGGAATTCCAGCATGAGCCAGAGCCATTGCAGCAGCGTTTATACCTGCGCATCTTGTTCCAGCATCTGCCTGTATAATATTTATGTAAACATCAACAACCATGTTTGGAAATTTATCCAGCATTAAAACAGGTTCAAGAGCCCATTCTGTTATTTTTGAAATTTCAGTGCTTCTTCTAGAAGGCCCGGGTCTTATTCTTTCTTCAACTGAGAAGCTGTTCATATTATAAGTGCATCTTAAAGTTCCTTTCTCAGGATTCTGAGAATGTTGCGGATGCATTTTCTTTGGGCCATAAACTGCAGCAAGGGCAATTGTTTTTCCTATTTGAAACATTGCACTTCCATCTGCATTTGGTATAATTCCAACTTCTGCTTTAATTGGACTTCTAAGTTCAGTATTCTTTCTGCCATCTATTCTAATATATTTTTTAGTTGTCATTTTCTTCTCCTTTATTTTCATATTTTTTTGATTCTTTCTTTACTGCGCCTTGTTTTTCAAGCCATTGCTCAACTTTTTCAGTTAATCCTTCCATAAATGATTTTTCAGTAACAAATTCAATTGCTTTCTTTGCAAAAAGCTCGTCTTCAATTTTATCTCCTTTTATCCATATGAATCCGTTTTGCCCAACTGTGATATTGCAGTTTGTATAATCTTTTATTATTTTAATCATGCTTCCTTCTTTCCCAATAACTCTCGGAACTTTATTTGGATTTATTTTGAAAATTAGTCCTTCATCAATTCTTCCTAATCCTCTTGATTTAATTGTTAAATCAATTCCTCTTCCATTTATTCCAAATATTTGCACAACAGCAATGTCTCCTATTTTCATAACCTCATCCAATCTGTCTTTTGCAACAAATCTCGGTGTTTCTGTGAGGGGCAAAAATGCATTTTCAGCTGTTCCAATATCTATAACCCAACCATTAAAAGTGATTACATTACATTTTCCTATAACAATATTTCCTCTTCTTGGCTGATAAACTCCTGACAAAGGAATTACTTTTACGAGTTTGTTTGATTCATCAGCTAATCCATATCTCATTGCAACAATTTTTTTCCCTTGTTTTTCTGTTCCTTCTCCTGGCAGATAATTATCTCCCTCAAGAATTGTTTCTCCAGGTATTACTACATTTCGTTTATGTTCTTCGCTCATTTTATTCTTTTATTTCTTCTGTCAATGCACTTCCGTGCGTTACTCCATTTAATTTATCATAAAATTCCATAATCATTCCTGATGGAACCTTTACAATCACTTCTAAGCTTCCATCATTTAACCAATTTTCAGACTCTTTATACAAGCTGATTACTCCGTAAGCTTTTCCTGTATGAATCGCAGGAATTTTTATTCTTACTCTCTTTGTTTCGAGTTTTATCGGAATAATTTTACTTATCTTTTCAAGAACTTCTGTAATTTGATTTTCTATTGATGTATTCTTGATGTTGAAATCTGTTTGTTCAATTGCATTTTTAATTCTTTCGGTGGTGTGAGGCCTTCCTGTTTGTGGATCAAAGCAATTTTTTGCGAGAAAATCAATAATCTGCTTAAATTTCTTCTCTTGTTCAGCATCCCGATATTCTTGTGTTGTCTGAATCTCACCATCTTTTACAATTTTCTTGGCAATTTCAGTTGAATCTGTTGTTCCAAATGCTTCTTTTAAATCCTCTTTTGTTGGAATTTCTCCCTTTTTAGAATCCTTAAATATTCTATCTCCCCCCGCTTCAATATAGGAAATTTCCCCTTTTCGAAATTTCAAGGCATCTTCTAAATTCACTAGAATTTCAAAGTGTTTTCCCAATTTCTTAATTCTTGCTATAGTTGTAGTCATTATATTTCTTTAATATTTTCGCCTTCTATTTTCTTTAATTTTCTATTTTCTTTATTAACATAAATTAACTCGTATCTCTTTAAGCTAAATTTATTTCCTTGGACTTTTTCAAGAATTTCCAGAGCGAGTTTAACTCCCTGTTTGATTGTCATATTTGGCTTGTATTTTTCCCTTAGCTCTTCTTTTATTTTTTCATCACCTTCTCCGATTGCATTTGCATAATATGAAAAATAATTTCCTGTTACGTCGCTGGTGTATATTTCCGGTTTATTGTCGTTTATTCCTGCGAGCATTATTGAAACTCCGAAAGGTCTTGCACCCCCATATTGAGTGAATTGCTGTTTCATATTTGCAACTTCTTTTATCACTAATTCCGGTTCAATGGGAGAATCATAAGTCACTCTGTGCTGTTGCGATAAAAGCTGGGCTCTTTCAATTAAAATTCTTGCATCAGAAACAATTCCAGCAACACTTGCAATTACATGAGCGTCAATTTCATAAATTTTGTTTGCAGAATCTTTTACTATTAATTTATCTTCAATCCTTCTATCTGCAATTATAAAAACCCCATCTGAGCAGACCATTCCAATGCTTGAACTTCCGAGCCTGACAGTCTTTTCAGCATATTCTACTTGTAATAAATGTCCCTCAGGAGAAAACATAGTTGAGGTTCTATCATACCCCATTGCTTGATTGTGCATATCTATTGGCATATCCATTTTATTTTAATTAAGAGAATTTTATAATTTGTTTACTTTTTCTCTATCTCGTTGAAATTTCGAATTTTCATAAGTTTTTAAGTTTTTTGGTGGGTTTTGTTGTCTTACTTCTTCAAACCCCTCAAAGTCCCACTAACTTTCAAAACCTCCATCTTTTCAGAAAAGATACAAATTGAAGCCCGAACTAAATCAACTGCTTCTCTGTTTATAGAAATGACAGCAGAGTTATTATCAGATTTAATAAAACTTAATCCACACTTAGACATTCCAAGAATTCCTGCAAATTCCAAAATCGCCTTTTCAATATTCTGTTTGAGATTTATTCCGCGAATAAGCAAATATCTTTTGTTTTCCTTGTGGGAGGGGATTAGGGATTTCATAAATTAATATAGAAACAGCATTATAAAAACATTCTGAAAACATATTTAAACCGAAAACACCAATTAATTTTATAAAAAGAGGATAAAATCTTAAAAAATGGAAATCTGCACAATTGGAGGTTATGAAGAAGTTGGAAAGAATATGACTGCGGTTAAAGTAGAGGACGATGTTATAATATTCGACTCCGGAATATTTTTGCCTCCAGTAATTGAAATCCAAGAACAGGAAAATCAGCAGCAATATACAGAAAAAATGCTAAGAGGAATAAAAGCAATTCCAGACGATTTAATTTTAGATAAGCTTGGATGGACAGAAAAAGTAAGGGCGATTGTAATTGGGCATGCACATTTAGACCATGTTGGAGGATTGCCCTATTTAGCTCATAGATATCCAAAAGCAGAAATTATAGCGAGTCCTTTTACAATGGCGGTTTTAGAATCGATTTTAAAAGATGAAAAAATTAATTTTAGAAATAGAAAAAGAATTGTTCATGAAAATACAATTCATTCTATTAAAGGAAAGACAGGAAATTTGAAATTTGAATTTCTTAATACCACCCACTCAACTCTTCAATGTCTTTTTATTGCTTGGCATTCTAAGGATGGAATTTTCTTTTATGGGCTGGATTTTAAATTTGACAATCATCCCATAATTGGTCTGCCTCCAAATTATAAAAGATTAAGAGAATTAGGGAAAGCAGGAATAAAATGTCTCGTTGTGGATGCTTTATATTCAGATACAGACAGAAGAACTGCGAGCGAGAGAATTGCTAAAAATTTAGTGGAGGACGCATTGAGCACAATAAGAGATAGAAATTCCGCTCTGTTTATAACAACTTTCTCTTCACATATTGCAAGATTAAAAAGTATAGTTGAATTTGGAAAAAAAACAAATAGAAAAATAATTTTTCTTGGAAGAAGCTTAAACAAATATATAGAAGCAGCAATTAAAGTCCGCCAGTGTCCATTTAGGAGCAAGGTAGAAGTAATAAGATACAGAAAACAGATAAATTCTTTTTTGAAAAAGGTTGAAGAGAACAGGGGAAAATATCTAGTTGTATGCACAGGACACCAGGGAGAGCCGGGCTCTATCTTGGACAGAATTGTTAAAGGTGAGACCCCCTTTAAATTTAAATTCGGAGATCATGTAATATTTTCATCAAGTATTATTCCTGTTTCAGTCAATATAAATGCACGTGAAAAGATGGACAATAAATTAAGGAAACAAGGAGTAAGATTACAGACAGATGTTCATGTTTCAGGACACGGGGGAAGAGAGGATTTAAGAGATTTAATAGATATGCTTAAACCCCAGCACATAATTCCTGCCCATGGTTCTCTGCAGCAGGAAACTCCACTTATAGAACTTGCAGGAGAATTAGGATATAAATTCCAAGACAATGCCCATTTATCTTCAAATGGGAAAGTGGTAAAAATATAAGATGATAAACGAAGCAATATTTCACGGATTAATTGCTGCATTGGCGAGAGGAGAATCTCTTCAAGGTGCAATGCTTACTTTTTATAATGCAGGTTATGGAAAACAAGAAATAGAAGATGCCGCAAGAGAGTTGCACAAGCAAACAGGTGGGCAAGCAGAGAAAATGATAAACCCTAAAAAGATTTCTGAGAGAGATAAAATTATTTATCAACAAATTAAAAAACAAGAATCAAAGCCAGTTCCTCAAGATTTTACTGGAGCTAAACAAACTTCGAATAAGCAGAAAATACAGAGTAAAAGAGAACTTAGAAGAGATTCAAGAATGTTAAATAAGCAAAATAAAAGAGACCAATTAAAACCTGTTCAAATAATTTCAAAATATGGAGAAGCAGATAAAACAGCAAATGAATTAAAGAAAAAAATAGAGCAGGCAATTTCTAGTTTGAAAGGTATAAAAATGCCTTCAAAAGTAGAGGTTATACATCAGCAAGCTGAAAAAAAGCCGCCAATAATAATACAAGAGATTTCAGGTTATGGGGCCCCACCAAAACAAATAAATAAATCCGTAACCTTATTATTAATATTTATTTTAATACTTTTATTTGGTGCATTGGCAGCAGTGTTCTTTTTTAAAGAGCAATTAATAGAGATATTTAATAAACTTAGCATAGATTAAAATGCATAATCGCATATATGCTCCTGCGGAAGATTCTTATTTAATGTTGAGAATTTTAAAAGAAAGAATTCCAAGTTTGTTAGAGGAAAATCCAAATTTAAAATTTTTAGAAATTGGAGCAGGAAGTGGAATTCATCTGGAAACAGCGTACAATGTCGGGATAAAAAAAGAAAATATATTTTCATCAGATATAAATAAAGATTCAGTAAGCCACTGCAATTTGTTGGGATTTAACTGTATTTATTCAGATTTATTTGAGAATATAAAAGGGAAATTTGATTTGATAATTTTTAATCCTCCTTATCTACCTGAAGATTCAAGGGAGCCTGAAAACTCAATAATAAATACAAATGCAGGAAAAAAAGGAAATGAGGTTATTTTAAGATTTTTGCAGGGAGCAAAAAGTTATCTAGAAGAAAAGGGGAAGATCTTTTTAATTACAAGCAGTTTATTGGGGGGCATTGATTTTAAAGAATTTGGGTATGAAGCAAAAGAAGTTGGTTGTGAGAAATTATTTTTTGAGAGATTGTGTATTTGGGAATTGAGAAGCAATTTATTTTACGAAAATCTTTGATTTTCAGTTTGGGAATTGAGAGTTATTTCTTAATTTTTATTTTTTCCTATTTTGATCTAGAGCACTAACCAATCCATATTTTCTTCTATTTATTATTGATTCAGGGATATTTTTAATTCTTGCAACAGCAGATACTGGCTTTTTCCTATTTTTATCATCTACTAATTCGTTTACACTGAAATTTTCTGCCGCTTTCATCACTCTTTCATCACCATAAGGAAGCCATATATCAATTTCAAAATGTTTACTAAATACATCAAGTATTCTAAGATGATTTGGGATTAGCCCATTCATAAAATATTTTAAAGCAACTTCTCTGTTTTCTTCTAAAGTTTTTGTCTCATCATATATAGGAAGATTGGTTGGATCTAAGTGCGCATAATACCCCCCCAATAATTCATCTATACAATCCCCACAAACTAAATTAGATGTTGTTGGTTTTATTGCATTAAGAAGCTCGTAATAATTTTCTGATTTATTTTTTCTTTCTTCTTCAAATTCGGCATTTAATACTTGGTGTGCTTTTTTTAGATTCGCCTGAGATTCTTTTATTAAATATCTTTTGTGCGAAATATCTTTACCACTCTCGATAATTTTTGAAGCATATTTTCCTGCATAAACCATATCTGGATGAGTTTCTTCATTCGCGATTGTATAGATTGTTACAGGAAATTCTTGATCTATAAGACTTGCAAGAACAATTGTTGAATCAACTCCTCCTGAATAAGCCAAATGAATTCTATCTTGTTTTT
>JBDRJG010000021.1:0-21709 GCA_043815085.1 Candidatus Iainarchaeum sp.
TCGTGGAAAAAAAATGGTGCATCTTTTTCAGGGGGAAATATTGTAGTGGGGGATGTTCTAAAAATGACATTCAATGATGATTTCTGCTTAAGTTCTGGCCCTACATTCACCATATATGAAGGAAGCACTTCACGGGCAACAGCTTCTGGAACAGTTATTACTGGAAATCCAGGTTCTGTTTCAGCTTCTTATACTATAACTCAAAGTTTTCTAAGTGCTCTTGGTGGAGGAGCTTCAAGCATCCTCTTTAGAATAACAACTCCTGCAACATTTAGCAGTTCAGCAATTTCTGTTACTCCTTTATATTGCGGAGATGGAACTTGCAACAATGGAGAAACCTGCTCAAGTTGTTCGGGAGATTGTGGAATTTGCTGTGGAAATGGAGTAATAAACTCTGGTGAAGTATGCGATGATGGCGATACAAGTTCAGGAGATGGATGCTCTTCAAGTTGTACTGTTGAAGCAGGTTATTCCTGCACAACTTCAAATCCAAGCACTTGTACTTTATGCGCAATAAACAGTGCTTACTGGAGCCCAAGTTCAGGAATTGAAGATGGAGACACAGTTACTTTAGGTATTACAACAAATTCAGCGTGCAGTGGAAAAACATTTACTTTTTACGTTAGAAAAAATGCTTTAATAGACAGCACAATTGCAACAATTAATTCAATAACAGCAGGCTCAAGCAGTGCAACAACAAGCTGGTATGTGGATATCAGCGACGAAGCAAATTATTATCTTAGAGCAACTCTAAATGAAAAGACATCAGTAACACGAGATTCTGGTGATGTCTCGATAACTTTCCCTTATGTTGCACAATGTGGAATAAATGGATGTCAACCAAGCGAAGGAGAAAACTGTGCAACTTGTGAAGAAGATTGTGGTTGTAGTTCATCTCAAGAATGCATTTCTGGTGAATGTGTCTATCCTTGTGATTTAACAAATGCTTATTGGAGTACTTTCAATGCTGAAGATGGGGATTCTGTTTCTTTAAGTGTCGGCGGTTCAAATTGTAATGGAAAGACAATTACATTTGAAATTAGAAAAGATAATCTTATTGGAACAGAATATGTTGCTAATCCTTCAAATGCTATTCTGTTAAGCGGGAGTGCAACAACTTATTGGGAGGCTATAGCCCCTTTCAGTGGAGATTCAACCCCCTCTTATTATTTTATCGCTAGAGTTTCAGATAATTCCGATAGCATTGATTCAAGAGATACTTCAGATAATTTAGATGTAACTGTCCCAATTAGTCCTCCACTCTGTCCAGATGGAACTTGTAATGGAGCAGAAACATGTTCAACCTGTGAGGAAGATTGTGGGGTTTGTCCTGGAATCTGCGGAAATGGAATAAAAGAAACAGGTGAAGAATGTGATGATGAAAATAATGATAATTGGGACGGGTGTTCTTCTGGATGTTATATTGAAGATGGTTATAGCTGCACAGGTGAACCTAGTGTTTGTGTAAAACTATGCGGAAATGGAATAATTAATACTGGAGAACAATGTGATGGAACAAATTTAGGTGGAAACGATTGTGAAGATATTCAGGGAACTGACTGGACAGGAACATTGAATTGTTATGCTCCTGGAACTTCAAATGAATGTAAATTTAATACTGATGGATGCATTGCTCCTTCAATATGTGTCATAAGAAATGCTGCCTGGAGTAAAACAGAGGTAAAAGAAAGAGAAAGTGTTGCATTATATGTTGAAACAGAAAACTGTGATGATGGTGAAACTGTTTCATTTTTAATTGAAGAGTATGATTCAGGATTACTCGATGGAAATGATGATGTTGAAGTAAATCCTTCGAATGCAATTGTAGCTGAAAATAGTGCAACAGGATTGTGGCAAGCTGAATGGCAAGATGATAATGGGGGTTTATTAAGCAGTGAAACAAATCCCCCAGAATATTTTTTTACTACAACAGTAAATGGGCAAAACAAAGAAAGCAATGACCCCAAACTAATAGTAAACCAGAGTGTTGATGCAAGCTGTTCTGGGATTAATTATTGTGTAAATTATGATGATTCAACAAGTTGTGAAGCTGATATTTGCAGTGTTGGAGAAGCTAGTGTTTCAAGCACAATAAATTGCGGGGGAATCTTCAATCCAGAAACAGGATGTTATGATTACATAAATTGTGGGTGTTCCTGGAATAATGCACTAGAAAAATGTGAAGGCAGTTGGAATTCAGAATCAAGCTGCTCAGCTTGTGGAAATAATATAAGAGATTTTGGAGAGCAGTGTGATGATGGAAATCTAGAAAATGAAGACGGATGTTCAGATGAATGTCAATTTGAATATGGAATTTATCCTCCTTGTCCTGAAGGAACAACTCTATGCAGCGACGGCACATGTAGTTTGAATTGCTATGTCACAAATGAGGGAGTTGCAGATTGCAATTATAATTCTCTTTGTGAAGAGAATGAGGGATGCACTTGTTCTGATTGTGCTAATAAAAAAGATTCTTGCGAAATAGGTCTCATCTGTAATATATTTAATGGAGCATGTTGCAGTGTAATAAGTGACAATGTGTGCGACCCATACTGCTCTTATATTGACCCTGATTGCATTCCTGCTGTGTGTGGAAATTCATACAGAGAGAAAGGAGAAGAATGTGATTTAGGAATAAAAAACGGAGTGGAAAATTCTGGTTGTACAAGCAATTGCAAATTAGTAGCGGTAGGTTCTCCTTGTCCTGAAGGAACAACTCTATGCAGCGACGGCACATGTAGTTTGAATTGCTATGAAACCGATGAGGGAGTTGCAGATTGCAATTTTAATGATATATGCGATGCTAGTGAAGGATGTACTTGTTCTGATTGCATTGGCAAAGAAGACAGTTGTGAATTGGGACTCGTCTGTAGTATAGTTGATCTAGCATGCTGTGATGCGGCCAGTGATGAGTATTGCAATCCATATTGCGCATATTTTGATCCTGATTGTTCAGGTGTGCAACCGGGAGGAAAAGATATTTTTGCTATAGGAAAATGCTCATATACTGAAGATAGCGTAGATACTTGTGAAGATGACCAAATTTTAACCCGCTCATTATCAGCTTTATGGTTTTGGGACGGAGAAAACAGTTTCAGTTCGATTCCCGATGAAAGCAATAACTACTGGCAACCTACAGGGATGGGAGTGTTTAGATATGATCCTCTTGATTACTTAGGAATTAGAAAATCTCAAAAATGCGAAGATATTAATGATTTTCTTGTGTGTCCTGCACAAATAGAACTTCCTTTTTTCGGAGAATATCAACTGATTATGACAACCGTCATGATTATTCTAATCTATATTCTTATCTATGCAGGATATTATTTTACTAAAAAAAATAGAAAAGTAGAAAAGTAAAAAGATTTATAAAAAAGATTTTACTATTATTCCAATGGGGTGGAAAATATTTTGGATATTGTTTTTCTCAATATTATTGATAAACTTTGTATATGCTGAATTTGTTTTCTCAGATATAGGAAGCTCTATTAATACAGAATACGGAACTTCAGATTATCTAAAAGCGAAAATAAATATAAGTTTTCAAAATGAATCACTCGGCTCCTCTTTTCAGGATTCTTTAGGAAATTCAATAAATCTAACGGTGTTGCTAACAAAAATACCTAATTTCGACTTCTCAATCAATTACGAATCAAATTCAATTACTGCAGTATTTCACGTGATTCCTTTTGATGATGCAAATTTCTCAATGCCAAGTACGATTGGGAATTTCACGTATAACCTAAATTTTAGCGGAGAAACAATATTTAGTGGGGAAATAAAAATAATCTCAGCAGAAAAACCAGTAGAACAAGTTATCCTTGAAAAATATGGGGCTTTGGATGATTTAAAAAATGAAATAAAGAAATTTGATTTTTCTATTCAAAGTGTATTGAATAAAGAACTAAATATGAGTTCTATTGAAAATCAATTAGGAATAATTGAGAACCAATATGAAACTTCTTCTCCTGAACAATATGATGCAATTTTACAAAACCTCTCTGAAATAAACCTTCCAGAAGGAATAAGAGAGATAACAACCACAAATCCTATTAATTTTTATTCTAGAAGGGAAAATATTAATTTAGATGCTGTGAAATCTATTGCTGGGGGGGATTATGCAATAGAAAAAGAAAGCGGATACATAGATGCAGTCTATTTATGGAATCAGGAAAATCTTGTAACAGATTTGACATTCAAAGAGATAGCTGTTATATATGAAACAGATGGAATAGAAGGAGAAACCATCATCAGAATCTTTAACTTTGAATTTGACAAGAGAAATCTCGAAAACCCAGCATATTTTATTATTGAAGATTTAGGGGATATTAAATTTTATGGAAATTATTCTGAAAATGAAAATAATGGATATCTGTACATCTCACTTTCAGATATATCTGATCAAATAATGCTCTCTACGAGACAAGAAGTTAATTTTCTCAATGTTCCTGCCTTTATTTCTCCTTCATTAAATGATTTAACTCCTGTGGAAGTTGGAGACTATACAAGTGCTACAGATGAAAAAAAATTTTCAAAATGGTTTTTATTTGGATTAATCCTCACCCTTCTAATACTAATTGGGGTAGTTTCGTATATTGCACTGCAAATATGGTATAGAAGAAGATACGAGAATTATCTGTTCAAAGATAGAAATAATTTGTTTAATATAATGAATTACATACAAACTGCCAAAAAGAAAGGAATGCCAAGAGAAAAGATTATAAATAATTTAAGAAAAGCAAATTGGAGAAAAGAACAAATAAACTATGCAATGAACAAATATGAAGGGAAAAAAATAGCTGGAATAATTGAACGCCCATTCAAAAAAGTTCTAGAAAGTGTAGAAAAATCCAAAAAAAAAGAACCAACTAATTATCACACAAAAGTTTAATAAACCTTCTGAACAAAAATACAATATGGAGATAAAAATATTCAAAAACTTCTTTAGAAAAATATTTGCAAATCTATTCAAGAATAAAAAAGAGATAAAATTAGGGTTTTATGGCCCTCCAAATGCAGGAAAAACAAGCTTAGCTAATCGAATTTGCAAGGATTTTACAGGAGAAGAGATAGGTTATGTAAGCAAAATTCCTCACGAAACAAGAAACGTGCAATTCAAAGAAAAAGTTGAAATAAAATACAAGGGTAGAACTTTATTGTTTAAGATGATAGATACTCCTGGAATAGCCACAAAAATTGACTATGAAGATTTTCTTAAATACAATATGAAAAAGAAAGAAGCGAAAGAAAGAGCAAAGAAAGCAACACAGGGTGTTATTGAAAGTATAAAGTGGATTGATGATATGGATCTTGTTGTGATTGTTCTTGATGCAACAGAAAATCCTTATAGCCAAGTGAATATAACCATAATTGGAAATTTAGTCGCAAGAAAAATACCTGTTTTAATCGTCGGAAATAAAATTGACCTTAAAAAAGCAGATGTTAAAAAAATTGAGGCGGCATTTCCAGAATATGATGTGGTGGGAATAAGTGCCAAAGAAGGAAAAAACTTCGAGGAATTTTACGAGACAGTATTTAAGCTTGCAAAAAAGATTTAGTAAATATTAAAAAGGAGATTTACAATATTTATAAAATGGTTGGAAAAAAAAGAGGAAATGAAAAAAGTTTAGGAAGAATAAAAGGATTTTCTATTCAATTTCTTCCATACTCTGAGATAAGAAATTTAGACAGCAACGAAAGAATAAGAAAAATTTTGGGGATTGTTCTTGGAAATAATATCTTAATTTTACAAGGAAAATTAAAATCAGAGGAAGAGGTTAGACTTATCGGAGATACCATGGCTATGATAGGGCATGTAAAAGATTTTAAGGGGATAGAACTTGCTGTTATTTCTGGAAATGGTGAAAAAAGCATTGTTGACAAAATGAGAAGCGAGATTGTAAAAGCTTTAAGCAAAGGGGATTTAGGAGCAATAACTATAATTGGTCCAGCAACAATTGTTAAAGAGATAAAACGAAATCCAAAAAAAATTGAATTGCTTCTCAATCGGTGAAAATACAAAAAAAGGGTTAAATTTTTTTGATATAAAATTTTAAATACTTTGTTTAATTTTATTTTCTATGCCAATGGCATCCCCATTTTGTTATTGGTAAAACTAAATTAGTCAAAATTAAAATGCCACACCAGTGTGTTAAGTGCTCTCGAATTATACCTCTTGGAAGCAAGGAATTACTAGAGGGCTGTGAAAACTGTGGAGGCCGGTTTTTCTTTTATATAAAACAAGAACAACTGGAAAAAATAAGAAATAGAAAAATAGAAATTCCAGAGATTGAGAGAAATTCTATAGAAAAAGACATAAGAGAAATTGTTGGGATAACTGATGAAGAAACCCCTGTTATTTTAGACTTGGAGTCTGTTAGAGTTCTGGGAGATGGAAAATTCGAGATTGATATAGTAAATGTATTTGACAAAAAAAGACCATTAATCTACAAATTGGAAGAAGGCAAGTATTTAATCGACTTGGCATCTACTTTACAGAGAAGCGTGAAAGACTTGAAGGAGATACAAAATCCAGATGAGAAAAGTTGAAGATATTCTGAAGAAAGTAATTAGAGAAATTGACCCAAAAAAAGAGGATTTAGAATTAATAAAAAATTCAACAGAAAAGTTTTCAGAAGCAATGAAGGCTAATCTCAAAAAATTAGGAATAAATGCAGAAGTTTTTGTTGGGGGGAGTTTCTCCAAGAGAACTGTTATAAAAAAAGACAAATATGATGTGGACGTCTTTATACGATATGATAAAAAATACAAAAACGAAGAAATTTCCCTTCTTACTAAAAAAGCTCTGAAAAGAATGAATTTCTCTTCTATTCATGGCTCAAGGGATTATTTTAGAATTAATGTAAAAAATAATTTCTTTATTGAGATAATTCCTGTCAAAAAAATAAATAAACCTGAAGAATATGAAAACGTAACAGATTTATCCTATTTTCATGTAAAATATATAAATAAAAAGATAAAATCAAAAAAGATTATTGATGGGATAAAAATAGCCAAAGCGTTTTGCTATGCAAATGGCTGCTATGGTGCAGAATCTTACATTTCTGGATTTTCAGGATATTCCTTGGAATTATTAGTTTATTACTACAAAGGATTTTTGAATTTTATAAAAGCAATTTCAAAAATGGGCAAAGAAAAAGAAATTATTGATATTGAAAGGCGGTTTAGAAATAAAAGAAATGCATTAATTGATTTGAACAGCTCAAAATTAAATTCCCCTATAATTTTAATTGACCCTACTTACAAGCAGAGAAATGCTCTTGCTGCTCTCTCTCAAAAGACATATGAAAGATTTCAGAAAGCTTGCAAGGATTTTTTGAAAAATCCCTCTTTAAAATCTTTTGAGATTAAAAAAATCAATTTGAATAAAATAAAAGAGAATGCTACAAAAAAGAAAAGGGAATTTATTCTTCTAGAGGCAGAGACTAACAAGCCAGAAGGAGATGTTGCAGGAAGTAAATTATTAAAATTTTATAATCATATTGAAAAAGAGATAAGCAGATTTTTTAGAATTTCTAAAAAGGGATTTAATTATAACAATAAAAAATCCGCAAGGTATTTCTTCGTAGCAAAGAACAGAGGAGAAATTATTTGTGGAGGACCCTATTTGATTGATAAAAAAAATATTCTTAAATTTAAAAGATTACACAAAAAAACTTTCCAGAAAAACAGTAGGATTTATTCAAGAGACAAGATTAATTTCACATTAATGAATTTTATAGATAAATGGAAGATTAAAAATAAAAAGAAAATACAAGATATGAATATTGTTTTATTAAAAGAGGTTAAATAAAAATAGTCTCTTTTATTTTTTGAATTACTTCTGTCTTATTTTCAAGATCTCTCAAGACATTCTCTTTTCTTTTAGAAAAATAATTTCCTACCAAGTATGAGCCAATTAAAAAACCCTTCCTACAAGCATCTCCCCAATGCCATTAGGACCCGCACTAAGTAAAACATATACACCTCCCCCAATTGTTCCTACATATTTCAAAGAATTAATTATATTATTTCTAAAATCATATTTTTCTATAATCCCTTCTTTGCCCAAGTATTTATCTCACATTTCACTTTTTCTCGCTTCCAAAAGCGAGTTCAAACAAAGAAGTAAATGCCTCTCCAAAAAAGTCTGAATTAAGCCAGATTGCAAGTTCCTCTTTGTCTTCAGGTTTTGATAAATAAAACAAAATCTGATTTCTGTCAATTATGAAGAATTTTGCATTTATATCTGTTTTCTTTATTTTTATTCCAAAAATCTCTTCAGCTTGTCTGATGAATTTATCCTCTCCAGATAAACATAATTTTATTTTTATATTCGCTTTTTTCAATATCTCAAAAGTTTGTTTAAATAATTTCTCCTTTGAAAGAATATCCTTTGCACTTGTACAGATAACCACTTCTTTTGCAGATTCTCTTATTATTTCTCTCACATAGTTGGAAATATTTGATTTTCCTTTCAATGCTGCTGTGATATCCTCTCTTTTTATTGGCTCAATCCCCACATTATATAACTGTTCAAGTTGAGTAAATTCCTCTGTCTCTTTTATATTTGTTAGACTTTGAATTCTCTCTTCTGCTTCAGTTCTAACATTATTCCTTAATTTTTCAAGAATCATTCTTGGCTTAACTCCTAAATACTTTACAGGCTTTCCTATTTTTATGATTGCAAAACCTTTTTTTTCTAGTGTCTCAAGGACATCATAAGTCCTACTTCTTGGAACTCCTGAAATCTCTGCAATTTCACCAGCTGAAGCTGTTCCTTTTCCAATAAGAGCGAGCCAGACTTTTGTCTCGTAAACATTCAAATCAAAGTAGTCTTTGATTTTGTTTATTAATTCCTGTTTTACTATCATTTTATTATCCCCATTGATTTACCTTCTTTTAATCTATCTGATTCTATTTTCCACAATTTTTGAAGTAAATTATCTAGATTCATAGATTTTAGTCTATTTGTTATCTCTTGAGATTTTTCTCTAAGATACACTTTCTCTTGAACATCTTCATCAGAAATATCTATATTTATAGGGGACATTATCCCTAATGAACCACATATATGATCTAAATATTTTACATTATCCATTACTCTGCTAGGATTTTCCTCAAAATATTTCGCAATATAATCATATCTTTCTAAATCCTGTACATCTTTTGCTGGTTTTTCTTTATTTACTATCATTTTAATTCCTAATTGCCTGTCCGATGAAATGAGATTTATATTTATATAAACCATAATTCAAAAAAGCATCATGTATTGGCAATTCTTCTAAATTTTTGATTGATTTAAGAGATTCTTTGAATAACATATAAGGACTTGCTTTTCCTATCTCAACGAAAAAGTATGCTTCATCACTCTGCTTCTCCCTTACATTCTCTATAGAATTAACTATTTTATTATGAGCCCTTCTATTTTCAGTCATATCTTCTCTTATCTTATGATATAGTGATTCTTCCATAAATTCACTATCTCCTAGGGATTTATAAATGTTTCTGTTATGTTACTTTTTAATAGTAGGAACAATCAAAGAACTAGTTGACTAACTAAAATTCCGAATAAAATCCCTATTGTTATGAAAGGCATTGCTGGATAAAACTTCTTCTTTTCTGCAAAGAAAAACAAATAAGAAAGCCCTAATGCAGCCCCGATTATTACAAACAAAGCAGATAAGAATCCAAATTCCTTGAGCATAACTCCTGCAGTTATTATAGGGAAAATAACATCTCCTCCGCCTAAAATTGCAACATGTGCCTTTATTTTCTTTTTTCTCAACTCTGACTTCGACAGATTTTTCAGTTGTCCTCTTACTTTTTTAGAGATATAAGGTACAAAAAATCCAGCAAAAACTTTCAAGTTATTCATTTGATATTTTGCCATCTTCTGCATTATTCCAGAGCGCCAGACAGCCCACATGTCATAAATAGAAATAAGAATTAAAAGAATTATAACTGTCCAAAAATTTAACAAAGGAACAAACACAGCAGCAATAGAAGGGTATATAAAAAGTTCTGTTGCATTATGAACTAGAAAATTTCTTCTATATATTTTTATAAGTGCTAAGGGAAGAACGAGAATTAAGGCTAAAAAAGGAACATATTTTCCATCTGGAAGAACAGATGTTAGGAAAATCCCAAGGGCTATAAGAACCACCAGAAAAAACCATAATTTCAAAATAAAATCCAATTTAAATCTTGTAAACAAAATTAAAAGAATTACTGCTATTACAAATGCTATAATTATAGAAGGAAAAAATGAGGTATAAAAATCCGCATTGTTCTCAGCCTCTGGAATTTCCATTCCATAAGGGAGTTTATTTTCAGGACTAAGATAATGATTTACAACATATAATCCAATAAATTGGGTTACCAAAAACATTGCAAGAAGGATTAATGTAATTTTCAGGTTATGTTTCATTTTATTCTCCCTATATATTAATGAGAAAATTGTTTTTAAATCATCTCAATCTTATAATTTCCAGGTTTCTTGGAACATTTGTTTCAATTCTATTGAGCTTGTAAAGGGCGGATGCCAAATCAAGGGATTTTGAGACTTCACCATGATTAACAATTATTCTTTTTGGTTTTGGATACATATTGTTGAAAAAAGCTATTAATTCATTTCTTCCTGAATGAGGAGACAAACCATTCAGCAATTCTACTCTCATATTTACTTTTACTTCCTGCATTCCTCTCTCTGATTCAACCTGAACAATTTGCTCTCCCTCTTGAAGTTTTCTTCCTAATGAACCGGGACCCTGATAACAACTCAGAATCAAAAGATTATTTGGATTGTCTGCAAAGTTCTTAAAATATTCCAAAGATGCTCCTCCGACAAGCATACCAGAAGTTGCAATAACTATGCAAGATCCCCCTTCTACTACTTGTTTTCTTTCCTGAGGAGAACCTACCCTTGAAAATATCTCTGATACAAATGGGTTTTTATCTTGAAAAATTGAAGCACGAATGTTATTGCTTAAAAAATCAGGATAAGCTGTGTGAATTGCATTAATATCCCATATCATGCCATCAATGTACATTGGAATATTTGGAAGTTCTCCAATTCTTATTGCTTCTTCTACTCTTAAAAGAGTCTCCTGTGCATGCCCCAATCCCAATTCTGGCAATAAAACCTTTCCGCCTTTTTCAATTGTCTCTTTAATCATATCTATAAATTTTTTTTCTGTGTCTCTTCTTGGAGGAAGAGTATCCTCTTTTCCACCATAAGTTGATTCCACTTGTATAGATTCTACTCTTGTATATTTATTAACAGCTGGGTCGAGCAATCTTGTTTTTCCATATTTCATATCTCCTGTATAAACGAAATTATGTAACCCATTTCCTATATTAATATGAACCTGTGCTGAGCCCAAAACATGCCCTGCATTATACAAAGTAATTCTTATGTCTGGAGTAATATCGCTAACTTCATTATAATTTAAGCATATACTGTGTTTTACCATTTCTTTTATGTCTGCTGAATTAAAAAGAGGAGTTGTAGCCTGCTTGTATGCTACACCAATAAAATCCAGAGCAAGAAGAGCAGAAATATCTCTTGTGGGGGGAGTCATATATGCTGGTCCTCTATAACCCATTTTGTAAAGATAAGGCAATAAACCTGAATGATCCAAATGTGCGTGACTGATTATAACTGCGTCTAATTGAGAAACATCAAATTCTGGGGCGCTTAAATAGGGAAACTTATCTGCTCCCTGGGCAGCAACATCTATCCCACAATCCAATAGAATATTTGAAATTGGGGTTTGCAATAGCAAGCAACTTCTTCCAACCTGCCTTCCGCCTCCAAGAAAACTTATTCTTGCCCATTCATCAACTTTTTCAGGATTCCATCCCTTGTAGATTTTCTCTCCAATTTCATTCAAAAATTTTCTTCTATAATTATTATTTGCATAAAGTACTTCTCTTATACTTTCTGTTATTTTACTTTTTATTGCAGGAGAACGCTGAACTTGGGGTGTCCAGAGAGTCTCTTTTCTGATTTCATCTAAAATAGAACCTTGTTTTCCTATAACCAATCCTAATTTTTTTGCTTCCACAATTACAATACTTCTCTGAACATCAAATATAACATCTGTTATTTCTGCTTCTTCTGGGATTATTTCACGAATTTTTTTCTCAGTTGTTTTTTGGTCTGGAAGAATCTTAGTATCTGCTCTCAATTCTATTCTCTTTTTTATTTCGTCTACGATTTCTTTAATCTTAGATTCCCCTTCTCGAAAAAAGTTCTCATCCTGTGTGTAGATTACTATATTTGCTCCTTCAAAGTTTGCCTCGCTTATTTTTCCACTTAACTTATCTGTTATCTTCTTTAGAATGTCTGTCATTTTTAATTTAAATTAAAATTATTGATCTTTGAAACTATTAGTTCTTGGGCTGGCTTTTTTATTTTTGTATTCCGATGAAATTTCTTGCTCTACAACGTGATTTATTCCCTTTTTTGTTATTGTGAATACGTCAATTCCATTTCCACTTCCTATATCTCTCTGTGTTGAAGATTTCAAAGCTTCAACAGCAAGTTCTACTGCTTGATTAACAGTTATATCTTTATTATATTGCCTTTCTAATAAACCTAATACAAAAGGCATTCCTGAACCAAAATTTGCATCATAATCTTCAACTTTCATTGCAGTTCCTGCAGGCTCTACTGTGTAAAGTTCTGTTGTTCCATCCTCATTAAATCCAGCAACCAAAGTCCCAACAATAGAGGCTATCATTGAAGGCTGCCTTATATTTTGATAAGTGGACATTCCAATTAAATTTGCAGCTTGTTTTACTGTTGGTTTTGAACGGGATTTTAATTCTTTTAATTTTAATTGTGCGACAATAATCTTTTTTTGCATCTCTATATCTGATGAATTTCCTGCTCCAGACATCACAAGATAATCATTTATCTGAACTGCTTTCTGGACATTTTTTCCCATTATCATATTTCCGGCAGTTGTTCTTCTATCTGCAGCCATCACAACTCCGTCTTTGCAAACAATTCCAAGTATTGTCGTTCCTGTTTTTAATATTGAGTTTTTTAATTCTTGATCCATTTTAATAAAATAATTAGAATCTATAAAATTAGATATAATTAGGTTTTATAAATTTTTCGGATTCTTAATTTTCAATCACACTCACCCCATCTTCCTTTTTAAACCTGATTATGTGCTCAACAAAACTCTCAATTTTCTGTTCGTGACTTACAATTATTAGCTGAGAAACATCCAGCTGCTCCAGAACATTTCTCATCTTATCTAGCTGCTGGTCTGAGAAACCATCTGTTGGCTCGTCAAGAATAACTAAATCTTTTGTCTTTATCTTGCTTAAAAAGGAATTAATAACCTGATTTAAAGCAAGCCTGTATGCAAGAGCTATTGCTGTTCTTTCACCTCCGGAGAGATAAGCATAATCAATTTCATAATCCTGCAATTCAATTATTGGAGTAAAATCATCTCCAAGATGAACGTTGAAAGAATCTGAAACAAGCATTGCAAACCATTCTGAAAATAATTCTGAAAATTCCATTTTTAATTTAATTAAAACATTTTTTTCGACCATAGAAATAATTGAAATAAATCTTTTTGTCAACCATTCCTCTAAATCAGAAAGATAATGAGCCTGCCTCTTGATTTCTTCTGTTTCCTTTATTCTCTCTTTTAATTCTTGGATTTGCCTTGAAAAAACATCTATCTCTCTCTTTAATTCTGCAACCTTTATTTCTGCTGATTTTTCTTCTTTCATAGCCTCATTGAGCTGTTTTTGTTTCTCTTCATAAATATTGTCAAATTTGTTCAATTCAAAAATAATCTCCCCCAGCATTTTTTTCTGTCCCCCTAAAATTTCCATATCTTTTTCCAAGAGAGAATTTGTTTTTTCCAGAGTTTCAAGATATTTCTGTTTTTCCTGAATTCCCTGTAATTTTATCTTTAAAATTTTTAATTCTTGGATTTTCTTATCTTTTAATGAAAGTTCATAATCTAATTTGATAATTCTCTCCTGAAATTCTTTTTTTTCAATAACTAAATCATTTATTTTAACTACATTTCCAGAAGTGTCTGAATCAACTTTATTAATCACATTACTCTTATAAACCGGGTCTACATTCTGCAAGCAGGTGGGACATACTTCTATTTTAATTAATTTTTCTTTTACTTCTTCGTTATCCTTATTTTTTGAAGTTAAAGAATGAATCTGACTTATAACCTGAAGAGTCTTTTCATTTAAATCCTGTTTTTCTATTTTTAAAATAGCAATTCCCTTTTCGAGTTCAAGAATTTTATTCTCATCAAACTGCAATTTTTCAAGCTCTTGTATCTGCTCTTTAATCTGCTCTATTATTTTCCTATTGCTGAAAATTGCATCTTCTTTGGTAGAGATTAAAAATTTTGTTTTCTCAATTTCTTGCTGAAGTTTTGATTTCTCCTCTATTTTCTTATATATCTCTTCTTTTTCTTCCTGAGTCCTTTTTCTTACTTCTGTCTTTAAAAAAAGTTCTTTTTCTATGGAAGATAAATTAATGTGCTTCTCTTCTAATTCGTTTTCCTTGGAAACAATATTTAATTTATCCTGCTCAAGATTTAAAGTTATTGCCTCCTTTATCCTTTTCTCCTCACGAACTTTCGAGATTAAAGTTGAGGAATTCTCAAGTATTTTTTTGTACTTGTCTATTCCAAAGACGTGCCTTAGAGTATTTATCCTTGTCTCTGAATCCTGCAGTATAATTTGTTTCATCTCCTCTTGGGGGGTGTAAACTGTAAATTTATACAGAATATTTTGCTTTTTTGAAAATTCTTTTGGATAATTAAGAAGTTCAAGAACTTTATTTTTTAATTCTGTTACAGAAATTTCTTGTTTTCCTTCATCAATTGCTATTGAACAATAATCCTGAGAAATAGTCTTTCCTTTTTTTAATGTTCTTTCTATGATTATATTCTTTCCATCAACTTCAAATTCTATTAAAACTCCTCCCTGAACCTGCCCGTTTCTTAAAATAGAAGAACCTTTTTGTCCGGGCTGCAATCCAAACAAAGCAAATTCTATTCCGAGAAGAATAGAAGTTTTACCTGAACCAATATCTCCGGACAATAAAGTAGAGCCTTCTGGAAAGTTTATCTCCTGATGCTCATAACTTCTTATATTATCCAAAACGATCTTTTTTATTTTCATTTTAAAATTTTAAAACTTTTTTTGCCCCTGAAATAAGCCTATTGTTAAAAGTTTCTGTTGTTTCTCCTTCCTGTTTCTCAGTTGAAAGAACCTCCATAAGTTCATTTATAAGTTTATTAAAATTCGAGGGGTTTTCATCCGAATAAATCTCTATTGTTTCTCCCTCTATATTTTCTGAATCTTCTTCAGTTATATTAATTCGTGTTTCTGTCTCTTTAACTCTCAAATCGTGAATATTTCGTAGCAAAAAATATGCTTCTTTGCTTTTTGCAAAATCTTCTACCTGCTGAAATTTTATATCAGAATTCTTTCCACGAATTAATTCTCCATAAACTCTTAATAAAATAATCTTGTCCTTTAGGTTTCTTCCATTTAATTCCTGAATTATCTTTTCTGTTCCTGTCAAAGCATCATTAATCTCTATTGAAATGCGCTCTATCTGCTTTGTTTCAATGTTTATTCTATCTGTTAACTGAGAAGATTCTGTATCCACAATAATAAAAGTTCCATGTTTTAAATCTTCGAGCTCTTTGAAATTATTTGGAAATAAAGGGCCCGGATAAACAAACCCCTCTTTATTATATAAAACATGAATGTGTCCCAAGGCATAATAATCTGCTTTTGGGAGCCTGTCTGGATTTATTGATTCAATTGGAAGACTTCCAACCACTTTATCAATTGTAGTATGAAGCATTAGGATTTTAAATAAACCAGGAGCATCATTTAATCTTATCCTCTTTAAATCCGGAATTTCCAGACTCGATTTCTTTCCGGGATAACCATAAATTGCAACATTTCCATAAACAATTGGATTTAATATAATTGAGTTCTCTCTTTCTTCTGCATTAAAAACATTCTTGCAAAAACCTGCTCTTTCCAAAACATCCAAAAAAGTCTTTCCTGAAACAGAATAATCATGAGAACCCGCTATTATAAAACAGGGGATATTCGCTTCTTTTAATCTTCGGAATTGGGAGAAAGTCTCCTTTAAAATTTCTATTGGAGGATATGCTGAATCAAATAAATCCCCTGCAAAAAGTATAAAATCAAGTTTTGAATTTAGGCAAATATCAACTGTTCTTTTGAAAGATTCAACGTTCAAATCCTGCATCTGCTGTTGTTTCCATCCCCCCAAGTGAACGTCTGCAATATGTGCAAATCTAACCATTTTGACCTCTGATTTGTACGACTACTTCGTCAACGCAGTTACTCAAGTGTGCAAATCTAACCATTTTCTTAATCTATACAAAAAAGTTTATAACATCCCGAAACTAGTTCTGTATATAAAATTAATTGTATTAAAATGAGATATAATATTATTGTTGGGGGTGAGGCCGGGCAGGGGCCGAATATACTAACACAAGTTATAGGGGAAGCTTTAGTTAAAAATGGCAACCATGTCTTTTATTCAAGAGATTATCAGTCCCTAATAAGAGGGGGGCACAATTTTAACACTCTAACCTTTTCTGAAGAACCTGTTTGCAGTAATGATTCAAAAATAGATATTCTTGTTTGTTTAGATAAAAAAACAGAAGAGATACACAAAAAAAACCTTAAACAGGGGGGAATAATTCTGAGGGGAGAAGAGGATAATATGTATTATGCTGGGAGAATATTCAAGCTATTCTGTTTAGACTTTAAACTTTTAGAAGAAAGACTAAGGGATATTGGAAAAAGATATGAAGAGAATCTTGCTGGAGCTAAAAAAGGATATGAAGAAGAGAAAAAAAAAATATGCAAGATCTCAAAACAGATTGAAGACCACAAATTTCTTAATGGAAATCAAGGAATTTCAGAAGGGGCCTTAAAATCAGGTATAGAAATTTATTATGCCTATCCTATGACTCCTGCAACTTCTGTGATGAATGAACTTGCTGAAAAACAAGAGAAAAATAATTTATTGGTTTTAGAACTGGAAAATGAAATTGCAATTATAAATGCGGGAATTGGAAGCTCTATAACTGGTAAAAAAGTGATGATTGGCACGTCTGGGGGAGGATTTGATTTAATGACAGAGGGATTGAGTCTGACTGGAATTGCTGAAGTTCCATTAGTTATTTATTTATCGCAGAGACCTGGGCCAGGAACAGGAGTTGCAACTTATACTTCTCAGGGAGATTTAAATGATGCTAGGCACTCTGGACATGGGGAATTCTCAAGAGTGGTGTTTGCGCCTGGAGACCCAGAACAAGCAGAGGAACTAACAAATAGAGCATTTTATTTCTCACAAAAGTACAAAATCCCTTCTATAATTATAGGGGATAAACATCTTGCAGAAAGTTTCTATACAATTCATGAGGAACCAAAATTTATAGAAGTAAAAAAATCAACTGAATTTGGAAGATATAATAGTTATGAGAAAGATTCTATTGGGAGTGCAACAGAAAACCCTGAAATAGTAAAGAAAAATGTTGAAAGAAGAATTGCAAAGGCAAAAGAAATAAAATTAGAGGCTGAAAAATATGAAAGTTATAGAATTTATGGAAATGAAAATTCAAAAAATGTTGTTCTCTCTTGGGGTTCTACAAAAGGGGCAATTGTTGATGCAATTAAAGAATTAAACTGCAAATTTCTGCAGATTTTGCATATTGAGCCTTTTTGCGAAAAAATAAAAAAAGAAATTGAAGGGAAAAAATTAATTCTAGTTGAAAATAATTCAACGGGACAGCTTGGGGGATTAATTGCTGAAAAAACAGGGATTTTTATAGAGGATAAAAATAAAATATTAAAATATGACGGAAATCCTTTTTTCGCAGATGAATTAAAAGAGGAAATTAGGAATAGATTGAGATGAAAATGAAACTCCACACAAAAAAACAATTAATATGGATCTTCTGGACAACACTAATAATGGGAATTGGATTGATATTATTCAAATACCTCCCAATATATATATATGGAAAAGATATACTTTTTGATGCATCCTCGCATGTAGTCTGGACGAGCTGGGGGCTTTATGTTGCCTGGTTTTTTATTGACCAGAAAAAATCTTGGAGAATTCCTTATTTTATATTCTCTGCAATTGTATTAATAATAATGGGAATACAAAGAACAATAGCAAAACAACACAATGAAATTGGAGTAATGCTTGGATTATTGATAGCGGGAATTGCAATAGTGCTTCCCCGTTGGAATGAATTTAGGAAGGGGGTGAAATTTTAGAATGATAAACCTATCAACACCTACAAAACCAACCTGGTGTCCTGGATGCTGGAATTTCCAAATACTTGCTGGTGTAAAGAATTATCTGAACAAAAAAATAAAATCGGAGAAGGATAGAGAAAAATATGCAATTGTTACAGGAATTGGCTGTCATGCTAAAATTTTTGATTATATAAATTTAAATGGAATTAACACCCTACATGGGAGAGTTCTTCCCACAATACTTGGAATTAAAGTTGGAAAACCAGACTTGAATTTAATTGGTTTCTCTGGAGATGGAGATGCCTATGCCGAAGGAATGGAACATTTAATTCACGCTGCAAGATACAATGCAAATATAAAATATTTTGTTCATAATAATCAAGTCTTTGCGCTTACAGTTGGACAGCCAACACCTACGACAGAGACAGGATTCAAAGATAGAACAACCCCCCAAGGAGTAAAAATCCCCCCGATTAATCCAATAAAGTTGATGCTTGCTTCAGGAGCAACTTTTGTTGCAAGAGTTTATGCAGATGTAAAGCAAATTGAGAAAGTGCTTGATGACGCTTTTAAACATAAAGGTTTTGCATTCATAGAAGTTATACAACCTTGTCTAATCTTTCATCCAAATAAAGATTATAAGAAATACACTTATTTCTTAGAAGACAAAAAACATGACAAAGAGAACTTTGAACAGGCCATGAAAAGAGCTCAGGAGTTCAATTATGACAAAATTGACAAAAACACAAAAATCCCGCTTGGAATTTTCTATCAGGAAAAAAGAAAGACTTTTGAGGAGAATATTAAAAGATAATTTTAGATATTTTTCAATATATTTTTAATTTTTATCTCATTTCTATCTATCATATCGAGCAATCCATTTTCCAAAACAGAATATAAAGCATATTCTTCATCTTCAGGGTCTTTTGTTTCTTCTATAAACCTTAAACAAAAGGAGAGACTTCTTTCAATTATCTCAAATTTTATTGCGTCAACTAAAAATCTTTTTTCATATTCCGTTAATTCTCTCTTTTCACAATAGCCTTTAATAAGAGTTTTGAAATTTTCATTACTCCATTTAGTCCAATTATCTGTAAAACACCATACACGACAGGCTTCTCCAAGATCTAAAATTAATTTCCCATAATAAGTTCTATCAAAATCAATTATTGCAGAGATATCATCTTTATTCCATAAAACATGTCTTTTTCCAAGGTCCTCATGAATTGTTCCCGAGGGGAGAGTTTCAGGAAAATTCATTGATAAAAGAACAGAATGAACTTTTGATACAAATTGCTCTTTATTCTTAAAATCAGAGGAAAGGATGTAATCTATATTCTCTCTAAAATATTCTTTAGTTGCTTCTAAATCAAATATATGTTCTCTTTTATATTTTGTATTAAAATTCTCAATCAATGAATGAAACTGTCCAATAGTCTGCCCGAATTTTTTAATTTCTTCTAAAGTGGGGTTATTTTTTTCATAATCTCCTGAAAATTCACGAATATATCCATTATAATCTTTGAGATAGATTATTTCTTTTCCATTTCTGTCTTTTAAAGGGATTAAAACTGGGAAATTCTTATTCTTCAGGTAATATAACAATTCTATCTCTGCAAAAATTTCATTAACACTCCTAAATCTTTCCCCAGCACCAGGACATAACCTAAGAAGGTAGTTCCTTGAATTTGTTTTTATTATGTAAGATATATTGCCGCTTGTTAACATAGGACTTACAGAAATAATTTCTCCTAAATCAAATCTCTTTAATATTTCATTTAAATCATAATCTGAAATTTCCTGTTTTGATAGCATCTTATTAATAAAAAATAGGACCTTCTTTGGTCCATACTGATTTTATAATTTCATGAGGACAATCCTTAATGACATTAAAATCTTCTTCTAACCATTTCTCTCTATTCTTTATATCAGACAAATAAGCATTAACTATTCCTCCAATATTTTCAGGATCTCTTTTTTTACCAGTTCCGCTCCATCCTTTATCTGGGTCCCATGAAAAATTTCCATTCTCATACCAATTAAACATTCTCTGAAACCAGAACTTAGAATGAGAAGAGAAATCTGGATTAACATATAATATTTTGTTATAATCCTGTATTGGCAATACCGCTTTATCTTTTATTGGTGCATGAACATCTTCTATTAAATAAATAGTATTATCTCTGAATTTTTCAGGGATTTCTTTTAAACAGGATTTGTCTATTGGATGCCTTAATATTCTAAAATTATCTGCATCATAATGCTCAACATTTCTTCCTGCATTTTTAAGATATTGAAAAAGAGACCTTCTAAAAGTGCTTTTACCAGAAATCCCAAGACCAGTTATTGATATTTTTGCTCTTTCAAAAGAGAGAATATCTTCTAATAATTTGTTATTTTTTATTCTTTCAGCCTCAGAAGATTGATTTTTCATACTATTATTAGCAATCTCCAAACTTTATAAATCCTTCGCTTTTTCACTACTAAGGAGTTAAATCAATTAGAATTCGGGGGGTTAAAGCTATGGAGGATTTGATAAAACTATATCTGAAGTGGAGCAACAACTCTCAGATTTTTACAATAAATATTGGGGGGGGATGTTGTCACTAAAGAATAGAAAACATTTATATATATCTTCTTCTTAGAAAAAATATGAAAGAAATACTCTATATAGAAGATATGACGGGGATAATTGTAAAAGTAAACAGAGAAAATAAAAAATGATGGAAATAATTTATATAATTTTGTTTATTGTAGATTTTATATTAATTTGTATGATTATTTCAATTATATTAAATCAAAATAGAAAGCAAGAAAATCAAAAAGCAGAAAAGAAACTTGATGTAATCTCTCTTTTTCACCACATACATCATTATGGTGAAAGTGTATTAAAGCACGAAGTTCATCATTGCGGAGGTGAGCATGTTAAAATAAATCCATCTCTAAACTATACAATAACTCATTGTAAATGTAATAAGCATAAAATTGATGTTAAAAAAGCAATAGGTCATGACTTTATGTCTAAAAAAGTCTTGGTTGTATTCGAGGAAAAGTGTCCAGAAGGAGGGTGGCATGTTGAAAGCGGGAGGATAAAAAATGATAATTGATAAAGACAGATTATATGAAAGAATAAGGAACCATAGATTTTTTAATTTAAAGGGAGAACCATTAGAAAAAAGAGTCAGTGATTTGAATTCTGCAATAAATAAGTCTATACATGATATTGGAAACTCTATTTTAAAAAAACAAGATAGAATTCATTTGGCTTATTCAGGAGGAGTTGATTCAACAATTGTTCTTGCAAGTCTTATAGATCAAGAATTTCCTGTAACAATCTATACAATCGCGAATGAAGAAACTCATCCAGATATGGTTTATGCAG
>JBDRJG010000022.1:0-57704 GCA_043815085.1 Candidatus Iainarchaeum sp.
TTTCATTATCCTATTCCTGAAGAAGTAGATAAAAGCAATGTTTGTGTTAGTGGTCAGTGTGTTAGTGAAGGATTAATGCAGAAGATTTTAAATTGGTTTAAGAATATTTTTGGTGGAGAATAAGTTGAATTCTTTTTTTAGGAACAAATAATTTAAATAAGCAATCTGCTTTTTTATCCTTATGAAAGAAAATTTTTACAGGAAAGTTTTGAAAAATGGAATGACTGTTATTCTTGAAAAGAGGAATCTTCCTGTTGTAAGTGTTGTTTTTGCAGTTAGAAGTGGGGGAGTTAATGAGAGAGAAGAGGAAAAAGGGATTTCTCATTTTATTGAGCATATGCTATACAAAGGGACCCCTTCAAGAAGCGCAAAGAAAATCGCAAATGAAATTGAAAAAAATGGGGGCGAATTGAATGCTTTTACCTCTGAAGAACTTACTGCATATTGGTGTAAAATCCCCTCTAAACATTTGAATCTTGCTTTAAATGTTTTAAGCGATACAGTAAAAAACCCCTTATTGGATGAAAAGAAACTGGAGAAAGAACGGCTAGTTATTTTTGAAGAGATTAAAATGTATCATGATAGCCCAAGAATGTATGTTCTTAATGAAATTCAAAAATCTCTTTATGATGGAACCATGAAAATAAATCTTGTTGGAACATTTGAAACAATGAAATCCATCAATAGAAAAAATATGATAGAGAAGTTTAAGCAGGTTTATACCCCAAACAATATGATTTTGTGTGTAGTTGGAAATGCAGATTTCGATTTTCTTGTAAAATTTGCAGAGACAACCTTTGATAATCGAAAAGGAAAAATTCCAACTATTAAATTTAATTTAAAGAACAAATCCAAGATTGAATATAGGGAGGGGATTGACCAAGCAAATCTGATTTTTGCATATCATATTCCTTTGGCTAACGATCCCCTATGTTATGCTGCATTTGCATTAAATTCTTTGATGGCTGTAGGATTATCTTCCAGACTCTTCGCAGAGATAAGAGAGAAAAGAAATTTAGCGTATGCAATTGGGGGGGAATCAAACATAAATAAGACATTCGCTTATAATCTAATATATGTTGGAACTATGAAAAAGAATGTGGGAAAAGTTAAAACTCTTATTTTAAAGGAATTTGAGAAAGTTGCAAAAGAATTGAACGAAAAAGAATTAAATCAAACTAAGGAGCAATTGATTGGCAATTATCATATTTCTATGGAAGATTCCCAGATTCAGATGGTTAATCTTCTTGTAAGTGAAATTCAAGGAAATGCAGAGAAATTTTATGATTTTGAAGAAAAAATATCTAAGGTGGAATTAGAAGATGTAAAAAAACTTGCTCAAAAAATTAAAAAAAATTATAGTTTTTTTGCATTGGTGCCCAAATAAATAATCTTAAAAACTTCAGTATTTCTTTAAAATTATGTTTATAGTAAAAGTCCCGGGAATAAATGGGTTGGGAAAAACCCTTGGATGTGAGAAAGCAGGAAATGAAATTTTAAGCTCTCTTAAAGAAGTATATTCCAATGAATCTGGAAATCCCTTAAATGTTAATAATTTAGATATAGAAGAAATTCATTTGGATAATGGAAATTTGGGGTTAACAAATAGCATCATTTATAAAAATTCATTTGAAATTTATGAAACTAAACCCAAAGTTATTTTTTTGGGGGGAGATCATTCAATTAGCTATTCCACCACGCGTGCTTTTTTGGATTATTGTGAAAATTCAGGAAAGAAGCCCTGCCTTATTGTATTTGATGCTCATCCAGATTGTATGAAGCCTATGAAAGAACCAACTCATGAAGAATGGCTTAGAAAATTAATTGAAGATGGATTTCCTCCAGAGAGCATACTTCTCGTTGGAATCAGGAATTCAGATATGAAAGAAGTTGAATTCCTGAAAGAGAATAATATTCGAGCAATTAACATGAATTCACTTTTATTAGATATAGAAGATAACTGCGACACAATAATGGAATTTTCAAATGGAAAAGAACTTTATGTTTCTATAGATATTGATGTAATTGACCCTGCTTTTGCAATGGGGACAGGGTATAAAGAGCCCGGAGGTTTAACTTCCAGGGAATTTATTTATTTAATTCAAAGAATAAATAAAATAAAAAATCTAAGGGCCTTTGACATCGTTGAGATAAATCCAAAAAAAGATGTGGATAATTTAACAGTTCGGCTTGGAGCAAAGATCCTTTCCGAAATAATTTAAAATGAGAATATTTATTTCCATAAAATTTCTTCCCAAGACTCTGATACAGATAAAAAGCATACAGGAAAATTTGCCGGAATTTTCAGGAAAGAAGACCGAGATTAAAAATTTACATTTGACTTTAAAATTTTTAGGAAAAGCTTCTTTTGAGGATATAGAAAGAATAAAATTAAAATTAAGGAAAATTAAATTTAATAAATTTGAAGCAGAAATTAAAGAGATTGGTTTTTTTGATAAGCAAGAAGGGAGAGGGATTCTTTGGCTGGGGGTAACTAATTGTGAAAGTTTTCAGAAAGAGATAGATAATTCTCTAGAAGGATTATATAAGAGAGAACAAAGGTTTATGGGGCATTTGACAATTGCCAGAGCAAAGAAAATTTCAAACAAGAAGAAATTTATTGGGGATTTGAAAAAAATAAAAATTCCAAAGAGGTTTTTTATTGTGGATAAATTTTATTTAATGGAATCTGAGTTAAGAAAAGAGGGTCCAGAGTACAAAGTTTTAGAAGAATACTTTTTGAATTAGTTTTAATACTTTCTTTCTATTATCTCCCTTATACTCTCTGCGCGCACACCCAAAATATCTTTTAGGTCTTCTGTTGAAGCAAGAATTATATTTTGTATGTTTCCAAATTTTTCCAGCAATTTCTTTGCTTTTTTGGGTCCAACTCCCGGAAAGCTTTCAATTATAAATTGTAGTTGCTCTTTCTTGTTCAGTGTTTTCTTTTTTGCATTTAAATTAATTTCTTTTTCTTTCTTTTTTGAGAGGATATTTATAAATTCGGCAGTGTCTTCTGAACTTTTTGTGAATAGTATTGGTATTTTGTGTTTGAGAAGAATTGAAAGAAGAAAACCTTTTATCGCATTTGCGTTAATTCCTCCCCCATCTTCGCTGTAAAGTTCTCTTTCTGAAAATCCTTCAATTATTAATAATTTATTCTGAAACTGCTTTAATTCTTCAATTTGTTTTATTAATCTGTGATTAATCATGGAACTTAAAAAGTCTTGAATTGTTTTTCTCTCTATAATAATATCTTTAACAATATAATCCCCTATCTTTAATTTTTTGAATTCTACATTAAAACCTTGCTTAACGAGATGAGAAGCAACAAGGGAATTCTTTTCTCTGTAATCTATAATAATTCTCTCTTTTGGTTTCTCTTTTTTTAAATTTGGTCTCTTCCTTGAAAAGATATCTAATAGCCGGGAAGATCTTATTGTTTTCATTATAAAAGTAAAGTAAGAAGTAAATATTTATAAATTTGTTTTTAGTAAAAGTAATATGGAAAAGTTACATAAGGGGGCAAAATGGTTGTTTAGACTTCAGAGTTATGTTGTTTTTCTTGCAATCTTTTTATTTGGTTTATTTACCTTTATAATTAATCTCGCTGAAAAAGGCTTGTCTTTTAAGCCCTTCTTGCTTTTTCTTGCAATCTTTTTATGTTTTATTATTTTGGCGGAGATTTTTGTTCATTGGGCATATAGAAACTGGAAGTATGAATTTACTCAACATTCTCTTAAAATAGAAAAGGGAGTTATTATAAAAAAGTACAAATCCATTCCTTACGAGAGGATTCAAAACGTAGATATTACGAGGGGGATAATAGCAAGAATGATTGGATTTTCAACAATTGATATTCAGACTGCAGGTTATTCTGCTTATAGCTCTTATGGTGGAAAGGGCCATTCAGAAGGGCATATTCCAGCTGTTTCAATTGAACATGCCGAAAAAATAAGAGAATTTTTAATTAAGAGAATTTCTCACAATAAGCAGGGATTGTAATCAATTTTCATTCCAAATTCCTCTGCATTTCAATTTTATTTCCGTTTGCAAAATCATTTTTTATACTTTCTATTGCAATCTTCATTTCTCTCTCTCTTCTCTTTGAAACATAAAAGAAAGATTCATCACGAGTCTTTTTTGTTATTAGCATAATTAATTTACCTTTCATTAATCGAGCAGTTCTTCCTGTTCTCTGAATTGTACGTATTGCAGAGGGGATTGGCTCATAGAATACAACAAGGTTTACTTCTGGAATATCAAGTCCTTCTTCTGCTATACAAGTCGCGCATAATATGTTTATCTTTCCTTCTGAAAATTCTTCAATTATCTTTTTTTGCTGTTTCTGATTCAATCCTTCACCTTCTTTTTTTGCTTGCCCTATGAATACTTTTGCCTTTATTCCTTTTATTTCATTTATTTTCTTTGATATGTTGGAAGCCGTCTCTCTAAATTGGGTGAAAACAATTATTTTTATATTTTGATTTTCCATTTTTTCCTTTTCAATCAAATCCATTAGTTTCTGCAATTTTGGATGTTCTTTTTTCTTTGATAATAATTCATTTGAGCGCATAAAAACAAAATTAAATTCTGGTTTTGAGACGAGTTTAACAACACCCTTGCTTTGTTTTTTTGAGGCTTGTTCAAATAAAGATTTTAAATATTTATTAAAACCCTCCAGAGTTTGGGTTTCTAAAAGTTCTAGGGCGTGTTGAAGTTTTATTGCTTGAGCACATGCACTTGCCCCCAACATATAATTAAAATTTCCTGAATTTCTCAGTAATAGTCCAGAAATTTTCTTTTGTAGATTAATTAATTCTGTTTTTGAAGCAGGTCCAAATAATATTCTTCTCGTTTTTAATTCATCTACATAATTTTGGAATATTTTTAATAAAATTTGTCTAATCTCCTCGAATTCAGGAGGAAAATCAACCATTATCTTTTCGAATTCTAATTCTTGCAAATATCCCTTTACATCCGGACTTTCTCTAGTTCTCAACTCTACTTCTTCTATAAAAAGATTTTTACATATTTCTTTTATTTTTGATTTTTCACTTCCTGGAGAGGCAGTGAGGCCAATTATTCTTGGATGCAATGCTTGCTTTTGATATTCTTGTGCAATGTAATTATAATCGTAATTTTTTATACATCTGTGCGCTTCGTCTTCAATTAAAAGACAAACTTCTTTCAAGTCATATAATCTTTTTCCTATGTCATTCGCAATACACTGGGGTGTTGAAAAAATTATATCTGCTGTTTGCCATATTTTTTCTCTATTTTCTGCATTTACGTTTCCTGTAAAAAGTTGCAAATCCCCAAACAATTCTGGAAGATTTTTTTTAAAGTAATTTAGATGTTGTTCCGCAAGAGGTTTTGTAGGTGCAAGAAAAAGAACTTTTTTTCCGGGAAATTTTTTCATTCTTTCTATTGTCAACATAAGAGCAATGAGTGTTTTTCCTAATCCTGTTGGAAGAACAACTAAACAGTTTTTTTCTTTACACATTTCAAAGATTTTCTGCTGATACTCTCTTGGTTCTATATTGTTTAGAAATTCCATAGAATGTTCTAAATCCCACTACTTTTATAAATTCTTGTTGTTTGGTTTAGTCATGAAAAGGGGTTTTGGGATTTTTGTTTTTTTAGGTTTAATATTAATTTTATCTTTAACATTTGTTTCTGCTGGATTATTTAGTGATATTTGGAATAAGATAACAGGAAAAGCAACTGATGTTGTTTTAAAAGAAAATGGGGCAATTTGCTCTTCAGATTCTGAATGTAAAAGTGGAGCTTGTGATTATGATATTTTTACTGATAATTATGTTGAAGGCAGAATTAATACTGGCTCTTCTGCTAAGTATTGTCATTCAAATGTTTCTAAATGTCTTTTTTATGCTGGAACCCTGGAAGAAAACGATGTTGGTTGCACTCGTTGTGCTGGTTGGGTTAATAATGGGACATGGGTTAGTTTTCTAGATACTTGTGCTGCCGGCTCTGAATGGGGAAATTATGTTGATTGTACTGGAAGCACTCCTTATTGTGATTCTTCAAATGCAGATGATTTTTGCAGTTTTAATTGTGTTGAGTGTGGGGGTGATGGCCATTGTTCAGATTCAACTAAACCATATTGCGTTTATAATGAATGTTCAGCAGGAACATGTGTTCCTTCTTGTGTGGATAAACAATGCGGTGATGATGGTTGTGGAGGAAGTTGCGGAACTTGTTCAAGTGGATATACTTGTGATTTATCTGGAAAATGTAACCTCCTTGGTGCAAATGATTGTGTTTTTGAAAATCCAAAAGATTTAGCTGGAAATTTAATTTTAATTTCAAAATATTATTACGGAACTAATTATCTTCAGTATGCCGGGAAGTATTGTCAGGTTGCTAAGCATTGCGCTGGATTTGATTCTTCAAGTGTTGTTGTAAAGGACGATGCTGTTAAGGCATGTAGATGTGATAGTTGGTGGGGGTGCAAAGGAGGAACCTGCGTTGAGAATGTTGCTTTAGATTCCCAATGGGAAAGAGTTGGCTCTGTAATATGTAAGGATTGTCCCGAGGGTGCTTGTGGAAGTGAATGTATTCCTAATTGTGTTGGAAAAGAATGTGGGGAGGATGGTTGTGAAGGGATTTGTGGAACCTGTTCTGCACCAAAGTCAAAATGTAACTCTGCCCATATTTGTGTAGCATGTTTGGCTAACTCTGATTGTGGTAGTGGAAAAGCATGTGTAAATAATGCTTGTGTTGAAAATGAATCAGAAAACGGAGTTCTTGTTAATTCTATTTCAGAAAATGCAGAGGTTATTTTCTCTTTAGTTAATGGGGAAGAAAAATCACCTCCATTGAAACCAGGGGAATTTTACTTTTTTTCAAAAGAAGGAATTCTTGTTGACTATTCTCTTTTTAATTATTCCACTAATAAAGTGGATTTTAATGTTTTTAACCCATCTTTTGAACCCTTTGATAGAGGAGAATCTTTAAATAATCTTTTTGTCAAGGGATTTTTTGGGTATGTTCCTTCTTTTTTCGATAGCGAGAGTTCTTTTTCAAATCCAGATATTGTTCGTCTTTGTTCTGGTTTTTCCCCACTTAGTGATGTTGAGTGGGCAGATTTTCCTTCTTCACTAGATTCAGAAATTTTTTATGTTTTGAATTTGCCAAATTGGCCTGATAGAACCCTTTCTGGATATGAGTTATTTTATGATTTTTTCTTACCAAAGAACTTATTTGAATCAATATATCCTCAAACTCCTTATGTTTATATTGTTTCTGATGAATCTCCTTGGAGAGAAATTCCTTATGAAAATGTTGAGAAGATTTATAATTTTTATGATCAGTATGATCCTCAAGCTACTACTTGGATTAATTTTGCATGGGCAGATAAACAAGGAGATTTGGAAAGATATAAACAAAATATTAAATTATATGGGGACAGGGCAGATGTAGTTAGTTTTGATTATTATCCTTCTTTTAATGGAGCAGGAGGAAGTTTTGATCAAACTTATAGTGTTCTTGATCATTATGGGATTGATGCTATAGGAGATTTTGTGGAGATTTTTAAGGATGTTTTTGGAGAGAATAAGGAGATGTGGTTTATTTCTCAAGCTTATGGTGAAAAATCAAGGGATTATGAAATTCTGAAGAGAGATTTAAAGTTTATGCCTTATCAAGCAATTGTTCATGGCGTTGATGGGATAATATTTTTTGGTCTTCATGTTAGAGGTTGGTATTCTTTAACTGCATTCCCAGAGATAGTGCATCCTATTATGAATGAATTAGAGTATTTAGAGGAGTATTTGACGAGTTCTCCAACCAAGCAAGTTTTGGCACCTTTAGATAAAAATTTTAATTTAATAGATGGTTTTGATGGAATAGAATATTCTGTTTTTAGAAATGATGAAAAATTTGCAATTATTGCGGTAAATAGAAAAGACCAGAATGTAGAAAAAGTTTTTAATTCTGATAATTTAGGGGTGGAAATGTCAAAGATGAAAAATCTTTTTAGGTTTTATTACTCTCCTTCTTCAAATGATTCTTCTTTAGGTGGAACTAAAGTAATAAAAAATCAAGATTTTAATTCTGAAAGACTTGTTATTGACTTTTCTCCTTATGAAGTTTATATCCTAGAGGGAGAAATGGAAGAGAGCAAAATACTTTCTATCCCTGTTGGAGAGAATAAAAAAAATATGTTGAACTATGATGATAAAGAAGTATTTTTGATTTCAGATAAGAGTTGGGAGGATGTTTTACCTTTGGTTCCTTTAACTACTTGGACGGGAAATGAAAATTGTAATGAAGGATATGGAACTGCTGAAAATGTTTGTGTTTATCCTACTTTGATTTATCATGAGGAGGAAAGTGGATTTGATGTAGATTCTATAATTTATTTTATGCAACAATATAATGCAGAGAGGGTTACAATTATTGGAGAAACTCCTCAAGAATTAGATAATTTATTAATAACTCAACCAGAACTTGGAGCAGGAGTTAGTCAAAATAATATAAAAAGAATAAGCCCCTCAAATTATATTAATTATTGGAGTTCATATCAGGATGTTGTTTATGTTCAAGATGATTATGAATTGGCTTTGTTAGCTTCAACTTATGCGTCATTGATTGATGCCCCTTTAATAATAAAAGGAACAAGTTTGGATGTAGATGAAAATTTTGCAGGAAGAAATGTTATTTGTGTTGGTTATGATTGGGAAATTTTTGGATTTCCAGATAGAAGAGGTACTGAATCAAGAAGAACAACTAATGGAACCACAACAACCTATTCTGGTTTAAATAGGAATTGTAATGAAAAATACACTCTAGAACAATTGCAACAAAAATATGTTGGTGAGACAAACACAGATAAAATCATTTTAGTTAATCCTGATGATTTGGATATTAATGTCGATAATGGTTATAATTTTGGTTCTATTTATCCTGAAAAATCAATGTCTTTTATTTCTGATATTTATGGGAGAACCTCTTTGGTTGCACCTATTTTGGCTAGTGCAAAGCATGAGATAATTTTTAGTACGAAACAGCCCGTACCTTTTAATCCCCGCGATAGGCCCTCTACACTTACTATGCCCACCGAGTCCGAAATTGAGATTAGTCATATCTTTAATCTCATAGTGTCACGCATAAGCGCTCTTGGAATGAATGCAAAATATTTAACCATCATTGCTGCTCCAAATGCAATTGAAGATAAAGTGTTTGTAGATGTATCTGTATATTCTTCCGATATCTATCTCTCATTAGATCAATACCTTTATACAACAGATGACCATCTTTATGTTGGAAGAATAATGGGGCTTACTCCTTCAGATGTTTCAGGATATATCTCAAGAGATTTATTTTATAATTCTCTTCCAAATACCAATTTTGTGCTACTTATGGCAAGTAGTCGTAATATAGATGTAAATAATGCAATTTATTGGGCCCATGAATTTATTGATAGTGATTATCTTGTTGAAATTAAAACTTCATTAGATGTTGCTTATGGCTTTGATCCAGAATTATGGAAAAAACACATTTATCATTTGATATCTTATCAAGATCACGGGGGATCATCTTGGTTGGGCATTTCTTCTTGGAGGATACCCCAATTAAATAGTGCTTTTGTGGTGGGAGATGCATGCTCTACTGTGTCTACATACGATTCTCTCTCCTTTTGGGCACACGTTATTAGGAAAGGGGGAATTGGATATGTAGGAGCAATTGGTGTGGGTTTTACTACTACGGTTCCAATGTATAGAGATACTATTAATGGGATATATTATGATGATTATTCGATTGGACAAGCTTTGGGAGAGTCCTATCAAGATAATGTCTTTAATAATTTTGATATTTTTAATATGGACCTTTTAGACAAATATAAATTTATGACTACCTTAATTGGAGACCCGACGTTGAATATTAATCCCCCATATAAATTAGATAATTTATTAAAATAAAATGAAAATAAACAAAATATTCCTAATTTCGTCTTTAATTTTACTAGCATGTCTTCCACAAATGTGTGCAATTATAGACATTAAAATAAATATGGAACCAGAGTTTTTTACAGGAGAGGTTATATCTTTTAATTACACAATTAATTCAGATACTGGCCAGACAATTAAATATGTTGAAAAGGTTGATTGTCCAAGTGCTCCTCATGCAATATTGGATGTGAAGATGGCAATACTTTCTTCTGGATTGCCTTTACTAGGGGAGTATAAATCTCTTAAGGTAACAGATAATATTGCACCCCAGGAATGTACTGCTTATCTCGCAGTTCTTGAACCTGTAGAAAAAATAATTTCAAAAAACTTTACAATCAATACAAATCCCTCATTTAATTTTAATTTGGTTTTGGATAAGAAAGTTTTTGTGAGGAATCAAGATATTGATATTGATTATCAATCTGAGGTAAGCAATCCAATCATTGAAGCTAGTTTAACTTTCCCCGATAAATCAACTGAGAATATAAGTTTGCCCTATTTATTTAAAGCAAAACAGATTGGAACCTACGAACTGAATATCGTGGCTTTGAAAGAAGGATATAAAACAGTTTCATTGGTTGAGGAATTTGGAGTCATTAAAGAAGATGCCAAGATAGGATATGTGGATTTTAAAGGGGGGTTTGCTGTTCAAGAGAAAACAAATTTATTTAACAAACCAGGGGAAAGAGATACAATAGGTAAAGTAGTTCGATATGTGATTTATTTTTTAGTGGGGATTATTATATTCATAATTGTTTTAGAATTAATAAATAGATTTAGAGATAGGAAGAACTAATTTTTAGTCTTTATTAAGAAGTTATACTAAAAGGAAACTATATCCTAATCCAATCAGAGTTACAATTGCTAAGAAGCTCCACAGAACCAAATTGCCGAAGAAAATCTTATTTCCATCCAAATTAGATATTGGAATCATGTTAAAGAATGCAAACCAGATATTCATCTTTGCGAAAAGCACAAATCCTGCCAAATAGCCTGTTACTGCAAGCAATAAATTAACAAAAATTCCTGCTGCGGCAATTAATCCTATATGTTCTTCTGTCATTTCTGAAAATGAATATATGCCATGTCTCTTTGCCGCATGATAAACTTTAGCTCTTACATCAAAAACAAGAGAAGCCATCCAAACAAAGCCATTTAGTGGAAAGAGAAAAATCTTTGAGATTAAGGGGAAAAATGCTCCTGCAGGAAAACCTTTTTGAAGACTCTGCCCTCCCTTGTACCCCCACTTTTTAAATTCCCAAATCCCTATATCTATTTCAGATTCAAGAAAATATGCTGTAATTTTCTTTACTGCTGAATTTATTAAAATCAAGACAAAAACTCCAAGCAGAGCATAAAGAAAAAGAGTAAAATCCCCCACAAATGTAATTGAAAATGCAATTATAATTGAAGCGACAACAATTGCAACAATTTCTTTTCCTTTTATCATGCCTTTTTTAAGAAATATTTTTTTATAAATCTTGTTATATTTTGTCTTATTCGAAATACCTTATAGATTATGGAAAAGTATTTAAATAAACTATGATAGTTTTTAGTATGCAAATAAAAAAAGTTTCAGAGGTTTTAGGAAAAAGAGTATTTACTGATTCCGGAGATTTCTTTGGTGAAGTTGAAGAGGCAAATCTTCGTGAAAATAAAATTGATGGTTGGAGGATACGGGTTGGAGGAAGCGTCTTGTCTTTAGTTGGGGGGGCAAGAGGAGTTATAATTCCTCATCAATTTGTTAAGTCAATTAGTGATGTTTTTATAATAACTAAATCAGCTTTGCCAAGCCAAGAACCGGGGTTTGAAGAAGTTTCTGTAGATTAATATAAAAAAATAAAAAAGGAGAAAAGAGGTATAGATGGCAGGAAGTTTAATTTTGCAGAGTCCAATTTTAACTAAATTTGTATATCCTTTCTTTCTAATATTTTTTATACTCTTTGCAATTATTGACAGAACAAAAATATTTGGAGAAGAAAAAAAGACAATTAATGCCTTAGTTTCTTTTGTTATCTCCTTTATCTTTGTGAGTGCAATTTTTCCAAAAGAAATAGTAACTAATTTGGTTTTATTTTTAACTATAGCAATAGTTATAGTTTTTATTGTTTTGCTTCTTTGGGGTTTTATTATGGGGGGAGATGGCCTTAAAATATTTGAAAGTTCTTCAACGGGATTTAAAATATTTATTGGGATTTTAATTGTAATCGCAGTAACTATAGCTGTAATTTGGGCAGCAGGCATAGATACTCAAGGGTTGATTGGGAAATTATTCAATTCTGACTGGAGCGAATCTTTTTGGACAAATGTTTTGTTTATTGTCCTTGTTGCAATTGCATTGGCTGTTGTGTTGAAGAGTGGCGGACAGAAATAATGCGAAACATATTTAAACAATATTTGATAAATATATAGTATGATAGAAGAATTGATTACATTGGCTTCTTATGGGTACTTTGGTGGAGGAGCAATTGGAGATTTGTTTGCACAATGGGAGGCTGCCGGAGTATTTACTTACATGCTTCCTTTTCTTTTAATATTTGCCTTGGTTTTTGGGCTTTTAATTAGACTCAATATTTTTGGAACCAAAGAAAATCCAAATAAAGGAATTAATGCAATTATTGCTCTTGCAGTTGCTTTAATGGCTTTGCAGTTTAATGTTGTCTCTATTTTCTTTGCAGAAATTTTCCCTAGAATGGGAATTGCCCTTTCTATCATCTTGATAATATTAATTTTGGGGGGATTATTTATACCAACGAATAAATCAAATAATTGGTTTATGGTAACACTCATAGTAATTGTGTTTGGAATTGTGATTGTTGTTATTTATGGTTCAATGAATGCAATGGGGTGGGGATTTTTTAGTGGAGGAGGATTTTCTTATTTCTGGAGGCAGTATGGAGCACTTATAATTTTCCTTGCGATAGTTGTTGCGGTTATAGCAACCACAACTGTGAAAAAGAATGAGAATCGGCCAGAAGTCGAGAATGTTTTATCTAGATTAATTAGGGGAAGTGATTAATTTTTTTAATTCTTAAGATTTTTTCTTTTTTCTATGGGTTGTTTTAGAATGCCTTGTATTTTTTGAATTTATCTCGTGTAGTTTTGGAACTATTTTTTCAAATGAATCTTGCATCATCTCCATCTCATCCTTTATTGATTCTAGATTTTTTCCATACGAACCGATTTTCTCAATAATAGCTATTTGCAATTTGTCTATAATATTTTCCATTCGTTTTAATCTTTCATGATTATTGCTTATTTTTGTCTCTGCAAGAGTTGCAAATTCATTTAATGCATCTATTTGTTTACGCTCTTTTTTTATTTTTTCAGAGAAAACTTGCTCTGCAATTTCAATAAAAGTGTCTGTTTCATAGCCCCCCCCTCCAGATTCTTCATATCCTTGCTGAGGAGAATATTCTTCATTATATTGCTCTCCGTATTGAGGAACTTCTGTTTCTTCTATAGCCGGAGGGGCATACAGTTCTTCAGGGCCATTTTCAATTTCCATACTTTTTGGAACATGTAGAGTTGGAGGAGAGGTTTGGTTTCTTCCTTGAAGATTTTCTTTTATATTTGGTTTTTTTTCTTCCTCTTCGGAATAAATAGCATCTTTTATTTTCATCTGATTTATAGCATCCTCAATTGCTTTAGGAGTAATTCCTCTTTCTTGCAGTCTGCTGGATATTTCTTTGCTATCCATTCCCTGGTCCTGCAAGCGGCTTATCTCCTCTAAAATTCCCATTGATATTATAAGTTTTTATTTGTTTTTTAATTTTTCTGCCTTTTTTAATTCTTTTATTTGAAGCAATTCTTTTTTCGTCACAAATTCCAATGGCTGAAACATTTTTGCTTGTTTTGAAAGAATCTCTAAATCTTCTTTTTTTGCAAATTTTGAAAATTCACTTGAAGCTGTTTCTAAAAAAGACTTTAATCTCTCTAAATCTTGCTTTATTTTCTCAATATCTTTTTTTATCTCTAAAAATGTTCTATGAAAATCTTCTTTAAATTCTATCAGGTTTTGTCCAATTAAAAGAATTCTATCTTTGAGTATTCTCTGCTTCTCCTCCAAATCACGAACTTTGGTGCTTGTTTCAGTAAAATATGAATTTTCATAATCTTGTCCTTCCATAGTATATAAATAGAAAAAGAGTTTAAATTTGTTTGGATTATACAAAATAATTTAAACCACAAATCCTTTTTTTTGAAATGAAATGGAGGTGTTCTCTCTAAATAGATATAATATGAAATTTGAAAAAGAAGAAGAACTTTACTCTTACGAGGTTAGAAGAGAAGGCGGGGAGGATATCCTTTATATTAATTATTTGGGGGCCCCTTATGTTCCCAGTTTATCTGAATATCCGGAGGTGATGGAGAGAACAATAGATGCTTTAATTGAAAATCCGAATGTTTCAAGAGTAATTTTTGTTCAGCAAAAAAATTATAATTATGATTTTAATGAGACAAACTATCTTTTAGAAATTGCACAACTTTATGTCTCTCTTATTAAACAAGAGAGAGTTTTATCTCAGGAGAAACTTATAAGTTCAAATCCAGAATTCTTCTCTAGAAGATATAATGAAATATTTTCTTTTTTATATCTCTTAAAAAAGGATCCTCTTGCAGCTTATGCTGAATTGAAAAAGATAATCATAGAGGAAAAGATTTTTTTAGATAAAGTTGATCCTGTTTTTGAATCAGATCAAAGGAATTATCTTTCTCTTTTGGAAAAAATTTATGGATTATTCTTTAAGACAAAATTTATGCAAGAAGCACTTTTCTATTTGGAGGACTATAAGAAAGGAGACAGAGAAATTTACTCTAAGATTTTTAAGCCAGATGTTATAGCTAATTTTACTTTTACAAGGCTTGTCTCAGATTTACCAACAGATGCAGAAATTATAGATCAATATAAAATTTCTAATGGGGAATACGATGAATCTTTAGTTACAATTCTAAAAAGAAAAGATGAATTGAAGTTAATATATCATTTAGTTCCTCCAGAAAATATTCTAAACGAGGACCATAGCATTTTATTAAATTTGGCGAGAGGAGTTTTAATTGAGCATCAACCAAAAGCAGAAGAATTTACAGATACTGAAAGAATAAGGCAGGTTTTTTTTAATATTTCTCGAGATTTGATAAGAGATTTAGCACAGACAAAAGGAATTAAATTAGATTATTCAGGATTAAATAAATTATCTGCTATTTTGGTTAGGCACACAATTGGTTTTGGAATTGTAGAGATTTTACTTCAAGACAAAAATCTCCAGGACATTTTTTTAAATTCGCCTATTTCACAAACAAAGATATTTGTAATGCATCAAGATTATGATGAATGTTCTACAAATATTTTGCCAAGCCAAGAAGATGCAGATTCTTGGGCCGCAAAATTTAGAATGGTTTCTGGGAGACCTCTAGATGAAGCGAATCCAATTTTGGATACTCAACTTGAAATAGGAAACTTGAGATCGAGAATCGCGATTATTCAGCAACCCTTGTCTTCAGATGGATTAGCATATGCTATAAGGAGACATAGAGAAAATCCCTGGACTTTGCCTCTTTTTGTTCAAAACAAAATGTTAAATCCTTTTACTGCAGGATTAATGAGTTTTCTAATAGATGGTGCAAGAACTCTTTTAGTTGCCGGAACCAGAAGTTCAGGTAAGACTTCTTTATTGGGAAGTTTAATGTTTGAGATTGTTCCTAAGCACAGAATTATTGTAATAGAGGATTCTCTTGAATTGCCTGTTGAATCTCTAAGAAAATTGAATTATAATATACTTCGAATGAAAGTCCGTTCAGCATTGCTAAAGACAACCACAGAAGTTTCTGCTGAGGATGGAATAAGAACAAGTTTAAGGCTGGGAGATAGTTGTTTAATTATTGGGGAAGTTAGAAGTGTTGAAGCAAAAGCTCTTTATGAAGCAATGAGGATTGGCGCTTTAGCAAATGTTGTTGCAGGAACGATTCATGGAGCATCTCCCTATGGAGTTTTTGATAGGGTGGTTAATGATTTAGAAGTCCCAGCAACTAGTTTTAAAGCAACTGATTCAATTATCATTTGCAATCCAATAAAATCTCCAGATGGTTTACATTCCTGGAAAAGAGTGCTTCAGCTTTCAGAGGTGAGGAAACATTGGAAAAGAGATCCCCTGCTGGAAAAAGGATTTGTAGATTTACTAAAATATAATGTGGAAAAAGATGAACTTGAACCAACAGACGATTTAATAAATGGGGATAGCGAGATAATAAAAGATGTTGCAGCGAATGTAAAAGGGTGGGCTGGAAATTGGGATGCAGTTTATGATAATATTCTTTTGAGGGCGAAATTAAAAAAAGAGATAGTCGAGATTGCTAAAAAAACAGAGGACTATGACCTTCTTGAATCTAAATTTAATACTCTCTCCAATTCTGCTTTTCATAGGATATCTGAAGAAGTAATTCAGGAAATAGGACTTCCAACAAGCGAACGGGTTTTTCCGCTTTGGCAGGATTGGTTGAATAAAGAAATTAAAAAAAGAAAAATATAGTGTTTTTTATTTGTCTGTAAAATAAATTTGCTAAGCAAGAGGAAGATTTAAGATTTTTAGCAATTCTCCAAAGATTTATTAATTAATTTTAATTGTTTTCTTTAGAGGTGAATATGCCAAACAATAGGAAACCGGATGTGAAAGATATTCTAAGGAAGTATGGGAGCAAACTCGAAGGGCAGATAAAAACAACTGATCTTGGAGTTATGAAAGAAAGCAAATCTTATTTAAAATTTAAAGAGGAGAGAGCAAGAGAATTAAGTAGTTTTGAGAGATGGTGTAAAACTCTTGGCAATGCAATAAAAATAAAGGTATCAAAGAAGGATGAAGATAAAATAAGAAGAGCAATAGAAATAGCTCATCTTGATATTGAACCAGCAGAGGCATTGACTTTAAGTGTTATGACTTTTATTTCTGTTTTCTTCTTGGGAATTTTCTTGTCTGTTGCATTTGTTTTAATAAAAGAAGGAGGACTTGAGAATTTTCCTACTCTATTTTTTCTTTTAACAACAATTGTAGCAACTTTTCTTTTTTATTATATTAATAGTTATCCTGAAAGATTAGCAAATAAATGGAGATTGAAAGCTTCTAGTCAGATGGTTCCTGCAATTTTATATGTTGTTGTTTACATGAGGCATACATCAAATTTAGAAAAAGCAATAGCATTTGCTTCAGAACATTTATCATACCCCCTTGCACTTGATTTCAAAAAAGTTTTTTACAATGTTGAAATTGGGAAATTCTCTACAATTAAAGAGAGTCTTGATAATTATCTTGAGGTATGGAAAGATTATTCAATAGAATTTGTAGAAGCATTTCATCTCATTGAAAGCAGTTTGTTTGAACCAGACAAAGGAAGAAGAATTGCTACTCTTGAAAAATCTCTACAAGTTGTTCTTGACGGAGTTTATGATAAAATGCTTAAATTCACCCACGATGTTAAGTCCCCCCTCACAAACGTTTACATGCTCGCCATTATGCTTCCTATTCTTGGAATTGCATTGATTCCTCTCGCATCTGCTATGATGGATGGCATGATAAAGGGGATGCATCTTTTTATTTTTTATAATATGATTATTCCTTTTATTGCATTTTTTATGATGGATAAAATTTTGCTTTTAAGGCCTGGAGGATACGGTGAAACTTCCTATCTTGAAAAGAATCCACTCTATCCACAATATAAATCAAATGCACCTTATCTCGCAGCATTTCTTATTTGTCTTCCTTTGTTTATATTGGGATTATTACCCCTAATTTTTCAATTCACACCAATTCCTGAATTGATTGGTTTGCAAAAAGATTATACTTTCGGGCAACTTGGATTAGGCTTTTTTGAACAAATTTCTGATGTTTATATTTTTGATTTTAGACAAACAGCAACAGGAATAGTTGGACCTTTTGGCCCTCTCGCATTGTTCTTAAGTTTGCTTTTTCCTCTTGGTTTGGCTCTGTTTTTTTCAATACCATTTAAAGATAAAACAATTAATCTAATTGAAGAAAGAAATAAAACCAAACAATTGGAAACTGAATTTAATAATTCTTTATTTCAATTAGGAAATAGATTGGGAAATGGAATTCCTCCTGAACTTGTATTTGGGAAAATTGCAGAGTCTTCAAAGGGATTAATTTCTGGAGATTTTTTCAGCAGAGTGAACTATAATATTCAGCAAATGGGAATGAGTGTGGAAAAAGCAATTTTTGATTCCAGAAGAGGCACACTTCTTTATTATCCTTCAGATTTGATTGCAACAAGCATGAGAGTTCTTATAGAGTCGTCAAAAAAAGGATTAAAAATTGCTGCAGTAAGTTTGATGAGCATATCCGAGTATATAAAAAATATACAGAAGATAACTCTAAGACTAAAGGATATGCTTGCAGAAGTTGTTTCTGAAATGAAAAGCAATATGACTTTCCTCGCACCATTACTTTCTGGAATTGTCATAGGGCTTGCATTGATGATTACCTCAATTTTATCTAAATTGGATTTGTCTAAGTTGACAGGAGCAGGGGTATCTAACTTTGGATTTTTGGAAAAGATGGGGGAAATATTCCCCTTGGAAAAAATGATTCCCCCTTATTACCTGCAACTTTCAATTGGAATCTATTTAATACAAGTAATTTTTATTTTAACAGGGACTTTGGTTACAATAGATTCGGGAGAGGATAAGCTTGAAAAAACGAGCAAAATAGGAGAGAATCTCAAAAAAGGAATGGTGTTTTATTTTATTACAGCACTAATCGCATCCCTGGCATTGTTTATTCTAGTTTCATTTGTACTCGGTAACCTCGTTTAGTAAATTTTATTAATGGTATTCTACTGGATAAATTATGAAAAAGAGGCTTTTATTCAAAAAAGGAATTGTAATGGATTATCTTCCATGGATAATAATTGCAGTTTTGGTTCTGGTAATTGTTTTGATATCTATTTTTTTTATGAGTGAAAAAGGGAATTCTTTTATTGATCAAATTAAAAATTTATTTAGGAGAAGTTAAATGGAAATTACTATTGGAAATGTAATTAAAATAATTTTAGGAATTCTGGTCATTGTTGCAGTTGCTTATGGGCTGTACCGCTTTTTTAGTGATTCTGTGATAGATTTATTTAAAAATATTGGGGTAAATACTTCGGTTAAATGTTTTCTTGGATTATTAACATGAACAAAAAAGGTTTTCTTTTAGCTGAGGAAACATTAAAAATTCTAGTTGCTTTGGTTTGCCTCGTTTTTTTAATCTTTCTTGTAATTTCATTGTATAATTCTGCAACAAAGGATAAAAAGCTAGAATATGCAAAGGCAGATTTATCTCAGATATACGATATAATTTCTACCTTAAAGGAGGGTGAAACCAAATCTCAGATTTTACCAAATCCAGAAGGGTGGCATCTTTATAGTTTTGTGGAAAGTGAAAAACCAAATTCTTGTATAGGGGATAATTGTTTGTGTATTTGCGATAATGTTTTTATAAGATTAATTAGTTCTCAGGCAGAAAAATGCAATAAAAAAGGAACTTGCCTTATTGTTTCAGATTTAGCAAAAGGAAATTTAGATATAAAGATTAAAAATCCCACCTTTTTAAGAATTAGAAAGCAGAGTGGGAAGATTTTTATAGGGGAGACAAATGAACTTTGAAATTATTTTTAAATATGCAATTTGGATAATTTTCTTGGCAATTATATTGTTCGGATTGTTTTTTCTTTTAAATAAAGCAGGAGTGTTATGATGAAAAAATCTTTTAAAATAGAGAGAAAAGGAGAATTAACAACTTATCAAATAGTTTTGTTAATAATTCTGTTAGTAAGTTTTGTACTAATTTTAATTTTTCTTTTTAGACTTAATCTTGGAGGAGAAACTGAAAAGGAAATCTGCCATAACTCTGTTGTAATGAAAGGGAGTGCAGTCATCCCAACTGAATCAATCCCGTTAAAATGCTCAACAAAATATGTTTGCATCACTCTAGATGGGGCTTGTGAAGAATTGACAAAACCAGAAATTAAATATGTAGATTCAAAAGAAGAGATTTATAGTGTTCTTTCTGAAGAGATGATGGATTGTTGGTGGATGTTTGGAGAAGGAAAAGTAGATTATATAAAAAATGAAATTTTAAAGAAAAATCATTGCTCAATATGCTCTCAAATATATTTTGATAAGAGTTTATCAGAAATAAATGGAATCGACGAGGTAGTAAGCAAAGACGAATTATATTCTTATATGTCTGAGATAAATGTTCCAGACAAAGAAATTACTTATTTAGAATATCTTTTTAGAACAAATGATTTAGAGGGTTTAAAGAGAAATATAGCTCAAGATAAAAATAATCCTGAAAGAATCGGGACTTTTGGAAATATACTTGTCGGAGAACATTATTTTATTGTAATGGGAATCACAAGCGAGATAAACACTTTTGGATGGGCGATTAGGGGCGCTGCAGTTGGAGGGATAGCAGTTGTTACTCTTGCAACATTTGGGGTTGGAACTGCCGGTTTTGCTGCAGTGTTAATAGGGGAAGCAGCAGGTGCTGCTGTAGGAGGAGTAATTGGTCCAAAAGTTGCAGAAAGAGTTAGACCAGAGATAGGAGCAATAATTCTTGAAGGGGACGGAGTTGATAACATATTTATGGCCCCCACAATTCAAGAAGCAGAGTCAGAAAAATTCAAAGCATTAAACTGCGCAAATATTTTAACTAGTCTCAATTAAAATGAAAAAAAAAGGAACAATTCTTATAGAAAATGTTGTATTCATTATTTTAAATTTAATTTTTTTAAGTGTATTGGTTTTATTTTTGCTTAGGCAGGGGAGCGGAGCAATTGTATTGGAGCAGATTTATGCTAAGGAAATTGCAATGATTGGCGATTCTGCAAAACCCGTTATGATGATAAAAATAGATATGAGTAAGGGAAAAAAGCTTGTGGATGGAAATGGAGTTGATTTTAGCAAGATAGTAAAAATTAATGAGAATATCGTAGAAGTTAAACTGACTTCTAAAGGGGGATATAGATATGCTTTTTTTAATAATATAGATTTGACTGCATATGCTGAAAGAGATGATAAAAATGAGTATACCGGAATGTATGTATTGACAATAAATGAAAAGGAAAAAGAAAATGAATAAAAAAGGCACAGATAAGATGTTGTCTTTATATTGGTTTGCAATATTAACAATTGTAGCAGGAGGAATCTTTGTCATGGTTTATATCTTTTATGGGGCTCCTTATGATGTCAGAAAAATAGAATCCCAATTGTTTGCTAATAAAATTGTAGATTGTATTTCTCAAGGAGGGAGAATAAATGCTGTTTTTTTGAGTAATCAAGTTTTTAATTCTGAAATTCAAGAGAATTTGTTAGAAGAATGCACACTCAATTTTAATGTGGAAGAAGAATATGGAGTAAGTACCCCCCAATATTTTCTTGAAATTGAGTTTTATACTTTGGATGACTTGTCTGAACCTGCATTTAAATTAAATGAAGGAAATCTTAATTGGGAGAAAAGTTGTTTTATTAAGAACAAAAAAGCAGAAGATTATAACCGGTTTCCAAAGTGTGCAGAAAGAAGATTTTATGCATTAGATGAAGAAAATAATCAATATTTAATTAAAGTATTATCCGCTGTAGGAAAATTTGAAAAAAATGTTAAACAATAAACTGAACAAAAAAGCGCAGGTGGGAGAAACAATAACCTGGGTGGTTGCAACAATTATAATTATTTTTATCTTGTTAACTTCTGTATATGTCTCAATTTTATTGGGGAAAATAAAATCTATAAAATCTAGCCCAAAATTAGATTTAGGAGAATCTTCTATTGATTGGATAGATGTTAAAACAGAAATAGCATATAAAATTAATAATAAGAATAAAGATAAAATAGAAAATTGGATTTCTCAGGAAAATGAAGAGGAAAGTGATTCTTCTCTTATATTTGGAGGAGGAGAGTTTAGTGGAGGGGGGGCCGGAGGAGAATATTAATTTCTGTGAAAGGATATTAAAATGATAAATAAGCGAGTTAACAAAAAAGCAGACATACCTGTAACGATATTAGTAATAGGGGTTTTTGCAGTTTGCGTTCTTGCTTTAATTATTTTCTTAAATTCCTCCCACTATGCAGGAAAATATTTTGCTGGAATTAATTTAATAGAAGAGGCAAAGGCAAGAATAGAAGCAGGAAGTTTAAATCATTTATATCTAGATAAAAGAAAAACTAAATTTGATATTGAAATTGGAGAGGGGGGAATTTCCTTTTTTAAAGAAAAAATAATCTTTTCAGTAGAGTATAACCCTTAATTTAATCTTTTCTTGAAAAACCAATAAAATTTATAAACCCTTTAATCCTTTTGAATAGATGAAATCGAATACTAAGAGGTTATTTTTATCCTTATTTTTCAGCTTGTTAATTGTTAATTTATTTGGATTTTTTGGAATTGTTTCTGCAGCTGCAGGAGATACAATCACTTATAATGTTAATCAAGAAATAAATGTAGATGCGGGCCTTGGAAAAGTTCTGGGGTTTTTGAATATTACTGGAACCTGGAGAGAAGTTGTCTTAGGATTAATTGTCTTGCTTATAATTTTTGCAGCACTATATGATATTCTTATGCTTATTAACATTTTTCAAATTAAGTGGGTAAAAATAATTATTGCAGCTGGGCTTGCTATTGTAGCAGCTTTGACAAATGTTGTTTCTAAATTCACATTATTCTTACTGAAAGTTGCAGCAGGATTTGGGGCAATAGGAATATTCATAGAGATTATAATCACTATAATACTCTTTGTCGGATTAGCTATGGGAAGCAATTGGATTGCCAAATGGGCTGCAAAGAGAAAAGGGCAGGCGGCAGAACTTGCAGCAATTGAGTCTTCTGGAGATACTAAAGCAGCCATAAGAGGAATGAGAAATATTCAAGAAGAGTTTGAAAGAAAATAGATTAGAAATATTAAGGCTTAAAAAGGGCTTTTAATTATTTATTTTATGAAATTCGGGAGATTATTTTTTATTTTTATTCTTGGGATTCTTCTAATGCAAATTCCTTTTGTTATTGCAGAGAAAACTGATTTTGGTGGGGGGGGATTTGGAGGAGCAGGAGCAGGGGGGAGTTTCACAACAGACATTGCAGAAGGAAATGCAGATTATTTAACAGATTTTGCAGATTCAAGCAAATGGGGGAATTTATCCCAAAATTGGAAGCAAGAACTTTTAAGCACCGGATTTTTTTCAGGAATGAATGTTTTTCTCAGTAAAATTAATTTTGTATTTGTAATCCTTTTTGGAGAGTCTTATGAATTCTCTCTTCTTTTTGTATTTATTATAATATTATGGTTTTGGTTCTTCTTTCAGTTTAAAAGAATACTGAAAGCAATTTCTCTTTTTTCATCCTGGGTTTCTTTAATAATTTCTTTTGGTCTTGCAGTTGCATTGGCTCAGCTGGGACTTTATAAGAGTCTTTCGGCTTTTTTTGTAAAATTGATATTTCTGCCTAAAAGTCCTTGGTTAGGAATTGTATTCTTTTTCTTGATAATTGCTGTTTTAATTATCCTTTCTAAGTTCGGGAAAATGATTGAAATAAAAACAGCCAAAAATAAAGAACTTTTAGAAAAAGAAAAAGAAAAGATAAATCGTAATGTTTTGGACACATATGTTGGCGGATTAAAAAAAGGTTTTGATAAATAAAGAGGAAATATTTATAAACAGCATTTTACTTTATAATTTATAAATTAGCAAAAAGGGGAAAATGAAAAATAAAAAAGCCCAAGGTATGAGTACATCAACTATTATCCTTATGATTTTAGGATTAGTTATACTAGTTATTTTAATTCTTGGATTCACTTTGGGATGGAATAAATTTCTTCCTTGGTTAAAAACAAATAATTTAGAAACAATAAAAACTACATGTGCTGTTGCATGCTCTACAAACAGCATCTATGATTTTTGCACTTTGAGCAGAGAAGTTAATGATGGGGAAAATGATAAATTTTCATCAAATTGTGAAGAGCTATCTACAGCAGATAAGTATAAACTCTATGGAATCACTCCTTGTCCGAATATCTGCCCTTAATGGTTCTAAATTCTAAAATGTCTTCAAATCACAGTTCTGGTTTTGAAAAAAGAAATAAAGGGAAAGATAAACGCAGAGAGAAGAAAAAGCATCCTTATCAGAAAGGCGGGAAATATAGGTCTATTAAAATTAAGAGTGAATAATTTATAAATAATAATTTCTAATTTCTTTTATGTTTGAGGTGATTTTTTTAATTGTTCTTGGGTTAATCTGGATTTTATTTGCAGTAGTGCAGGATTTAAAAAAGAGAGAGATTGCGAATTGGCTTAATTTTTCACTTATAATTTTTGCATTGGGCTTTAGGCTTTTCTATTCTTTATTTTTCGATTCAAATTTAATATTCTTCTACCAAGGATTAATTGGATTTGTACTTTTCTTTTTTTTGGGAAATATGCTTTATTATGGAAGAGTTTTTGCAGGAGGAGATGCAAAACTAATGATTGCATTAGGAGCAATCTTGCCTCTCTCTGAAAGTTTATATGCAAATTTAAATTTGTTCTTTTTATTTTTTATACTTTTTTTGATTGTCGGGGCAGTTTATGGATTAATATTCAGTTTAGTTTTAGCAATAAGGAATAATAAAAATTTCAAGAGAGAGTTTACAAGAAAATTTGTGAAAAATAGGATGCTCTTTCATGTAAGTTTAATTGTTTCACTTATTTTTGTTTTTATCTCTTTTTTTAATAGAATTTTTATTTATCCTGCTATTCTTGTTTTTCTCTCTCCGTATATTTATTTCTCAGCCAAGGCAATAGATGAAGTCTGCATGATTAAAAAAGTCCCTGTATCGAAATTAACAGAGGGGGATTGGCTTTACAAGGATGTCCGGATTGGTAGAAAAATAATAAAAGCAAGCTGGGATGGCTTGAGCAGGGAGGAGATAAATCTGCTAAAAAATAGATATAAGAAAGTCTTAATTAGACGGGGAATACCTTTTAGCCCTGTTTTTTTAATATCTTACTTAATCTTTTTTCTTCTTATCAATAAAATCTCTTTTATTTAGAAATACAATTTTTTATGGGATTCTTTTAGGCAACCACATTTTTGATTCTTCAATTTTTGTTATTTTTGGTTCTTTAATAGTTTTTATTTTTTGTTTTTTTTCTAGAACGTTCTTTAATTCCTCGAGTTCCTCTTTGGATATCTGCTGTCTTGGAGAATTAAGAGATTCCTCATTATAAATTGGAAGCAGATTAACTATTGCTTCTCCTAGAATAATCGAAGAAGAAATTAAAACTTCTTTTGGCTTAAATTTTGTTTTTATTTTTTTTGAAATTTTCTCTGCGAGGGCAAAAAGAGATTTTGGAATTTCTCCAGTTTTTTTGACTGTTTTTTTTGGAATTAGAATTATATGCGCTTTTGAGATCGGATTTATTTCCAAAACAGCAATAGAATCTTTGTTCTCATCTATCTTATAAGAGGGTGTTTTTCCTTCAATAATTAATCGGAATGGGGTGTCTTTGTTATTTCCTTCCCAAACATTCCCTTCTTCTCCCCCCTCTGAAGTATTAATTAAATTATTTTTCTTTAGAAATTCAATAAATTCCTCATTTTCCATAGATTTTATCTGGTTTATAGCAGAATCTTTTTTATCTTCTGGAAAAGTAGATTCAATTTGTTGTATTACCTGTTTTTTTAATTCTTCAATTTGCTCTTTGCTTATTCCCATTATTCTAGTAAAAAAGAACTCTTAATAAGTTTTATGTAATTGCGTTTTCCCTGATTAAGATTATCATGCAATCTTTCGCATATCAATTGTCTGAACTGATTGAACGTTTTTAATTCTTCTTAAAGATTCTTCTAAAGATTCGATCTCTTTTTCTTCAGGCCATTGAAAAAATGTTATTATTGCTTTAAGTCCGAATGCAATCGGTTCTATTTCGTATTCTCTATTTATTCCCCCATAAGATTCTATAATTTTCTTCGCTTCCTGCTCTATTAAATTTAAATTTACAGAGGGAGAAATGGGCATTATCTTTATTTTTATTCCTGCAATTCCTACCATAAACTATTGTAAGGAAGGGGGTTTATAAATTTTCATATTTTTGTTGTACTAGATTTTAGTATCACAATCCTTATAAAAGATAATTATTTTTTTTGTTTATGGTGAGTGGAAATTATGAAAAGCTTGTGGAAAAGATTGCAAAATTTTCTGGATTAGAAAAAGAAGAAATTGATAGGAAAATTGAAGCAAAAAAAGCAAAACTATCTGGTTTAATCAGTTCTGAGGGGGCTGCACAGATTGTTGCTGCTGAATTAGGTGTTAATTTTGAAAATGAGAAATTAAAAATAGATGAACTTTTACCTGGAATGAGAAAGATTAATACTTGTGGAAAGATATTAAACCTTTCTCCTGTGAGGACATTTAAAACTCAAAAAGGAGATGAGGGAAAAGTTTTAAATTGTATTCTTGCAGATGAGACTTCCAATATAAAAGTTGTTTTTTGGGATACAAATCACATCTCTTTGGTTGAAAAAGGAGAAGTTAAAGAAGACGATATGATTGAGATATCTAATGCTTCTATGAGAGAGAGTGAACTTCACTTGGGGAGTTTCTCTGAAGTAAAGAAAAGCAATAAAAAAATAGAGAATATAAAGACAGAAAGAGTGATTAAAGAAAAAAAGATTAAGGATTTTAGAGTTGGAGACAATATTTTTCTGAGGGCTTTTGTTGTTCAGTCTTTTCAACCCAAGTTTTTTGAAGTGAATAAGGAAACAGGAAGAAAAATGACAGAAGAAGAAAGGGTGCAAGGGATACAAACTGATAGGAGGGCCCTTGTAAACATTGTTCTTGATGATGGAACAGAAACAATTCGGGCAGTTTTATTTAATGAAAATCTTTCTGCTTTAGGCTTAAAAAATTTAGATGAACCCGAAAGATTGTCTTATCAGATTGAGGATTTGCTTGGAAAGGAATTAATTTTCTCTGGAAATGTAAGAAAAAACAATTTCTTTAACAATGAGGAATTTATTATTGATTCTGTAAAACCGATTATTCTGGATGAGTTAATTGCTCAACTGGAAAATTGAAAAAAGCGGGGTTGAGCAGATTTTTCAATATATATTTGTTATCCAAATAATCTTTATAAACTGGATTCTATTTTTGTGGTCATGGGAAGTTTATTTAAGAGAGATTACTCGAAAAATCATGAGAGATATATTAAAAGAAGAGAAAAATTGCAGAAGATGGATGATAATGAATTAAGTCTTGGAATTAAAAAATATAAAATTAAAGGGCGGAGTTCTTTGGGTTTGTTTAGTCTTGGTATTGGGGTTATGGTGGCCTCTTCTATTTTGAATGAAGGTAATTTTCATTATAAAAATGAATCTTTTAAGGAGTTAAATCAAGAATATTTTGGGACTAAAAAGACTTTAGATTACTTAATGAAAGAAACAAAGAATTTAGAAAAATCCCTGAAGAATTATTATGTTTCTAACAAGGAGATAGAGAAATTAAAAGAACCTCTTTATTTAAATCTTGAAAAAAATAAAATTGCTATAAAAAATCTTGAAGAAGACGTAAAAATTATAGAAGAAGAAATAAAACCTTTTAAAAAAGAGAGAGGGGAACAAAGAAAGAAATCGGTTCCTTTTTATTTGGGAATTCTTGCAGGATTAGGAATTTTTATTGGGGGACAAAAGGCAATAGAGTTTTTTGAAGATAGAAAGAAGGAATATGAGGAGGAATTAAAATCTAGAAAATAAATAAAATGGCCATAAAGAAAGAAGATAGTGAAGATGAAGAAAAGAAAACTAAAAAAAAGGAGGGTCAAGAGTTGAGTTTAACTGATTTGCCTGGAATTGGGCCTGCTGTTGCTGCTAAATTAGAAGGGGCAGGAATTTTTGATTTAATGTCTTTAGCTGTCTCAAGTCCTGCTGTAATATCTGATGCTTCTGGGGTAAGTCCTGCTGTTGCAAGGAAAGCTATACAAGCTGCACGTGAGATGCTTGACTTAGGGTTTCAGGATGGAGTTGAATATGCACTGAGAAGGTCTAATGTTTCATATATAACAACTGGAAGTAAAAATTTTGATGATCTTTTGGGTGGAAGAGGAATTGAAAGTAGGGCAATTACAGAAGCTTTTGGAGCTTATGGTTCTGGAAAAACTCAACTGGGGTTGGTTTTGGCTGTTAGAGTTCAGTTGCCAGTTGAGCAAGGAGGAGCTAATGGAAAAGCGGTTTTTATAGATACAGAAGGAACATTTAGGCCTACGAGAATAAAACAAATTTCAGATGCTCTTGGCGCAAATGCTGAAAAGGTTCTTAAAAATATTTTTGTTGCAAGAGCTTTTAATTCAGACCATCAAATGCTTCTTTTGGAAAAAATTAATGAGATGGTGAAATCAGGAGAGCCAATTAAAATTTTAATTATTGATTCTTTGACTGCACATTTTAGAGCAGAATTTGCTGGAAGAGGACAATTAGCAGACAGACAGCAGAAATTAAATAGATACATGCATGATTTAATGAAGCTTGCCGAAACTTATAATCTTGCAGTTTATGTAACAAATCAGGTTATGACAAATCCTGCACAGATGTTTGGAGATCCAACAACTGCAATCGGGGGGAATATTGTGGGGCATGCATCAACTTACAGGTTATATCTAAGAAGAGGAAAACAAGGTTCGAGAGTTGCGAAATTAATTGATTCTCCAAATCTTCCAGACAATGAAACTGTTTATTATGTAACTACAGGGGGCCTTAGTGATAAAGAGGAGTGAGATTTTATTAATTCTTTATTCCACCAATTCGTCTTCATCAAACCATATTGCAATTTCTTTTTCGCTGTTTTCAGGAGAATCTGAAACATGAATTACATTATCAAAATTATTTGTTTTAGAGTTTACTTTTCCATATCTTCCTCTCAATGTTGAGGGTTCTGCTTCATCTGGATTAGTTTTTCCCGTATATGCTCTCAATTTTTTTATAGCATCTTCTCCTTCGTAAGCAATTGCAATTATTGAATTAATCTCATGTAATTCTCCAAGAATATATTTTAACAAATCAGGATAAAAAGGTTTTTCTTTGTGATCTGAATAGTGTTTTTCAGCAAGGTGCTTCTTAACACCTACTAGTTTTAATCCAATCATCTTAAGATTTAATTGTGAGAGGTCATGAATAATTATTCCTGCAAGCTGTTTTGCCATTGCATCTGGCTTTATCAAAACTAAAACTTTTTCATTTGACATATTTTATATTTTTACAATATAGTTTAAAAAGATTTGTTTTAGTAAAACATATAAAGTATATATTAATAAAAAGTATAATAGTAAAACATATAAAGTATATATTAGACTATATATAATAGAAGATGGGTGATAAAAGAAGGATATTCATATTAGAATTTTTATTTTTAGGTTTACTTTTAGTATTGTTTAATTTACAAATTATATCTGCTAATTCAATAGCTACAGGTGTTTATTTTCAAGGAAATGTTACTGCTAATTATGATGAGGGAGGAGTTCTTTTGGTTAATTGGACTGCAGCAGGAAGTGCTGCAGGAAATTATACTGTGTATTTGTGGATGAATAATAATTTTGTAAATGTGACAGAGTATGTTAATAACAGTGCAACCGGTTATTCTTGGGGGGCGAATACCACAGAAGCAAACTATACTTTTACTGTCGAAGCAGTAACTGCAGCTAATGCAACAGGAACCAATGCAACAAATGTATCTATGTATGTAGATAGAACAGTTCCATTAGTAAATTGGACAGGTTCAGGGTATAATAATGTAACTTATAAAAAGAGTACAGATTATCTTACACTTAATATTTCAGTCGGGGATGTTCTTTCTGGGGCGGCTAGTGGAAATTCTTATTGCGTCTTTAACATTAGTGGAACAAATGAAACTGTTGCTGTTTCAAATGGTTGGTGTAATACTACTTATTTGAATTTAACTGGACTTTCTGATGGAAACCATACAATTGATGTTTGGGCAAATGATACTGTTAATAATGTTGGAGTTAATCTTTCATTTTATGTTGTGTGGGTAGATACCACTGCACCTCCAGCACCCACATTTAGTTGCACACCCGCTTCTGTTTATGCTGCAGAAACAATTACATGTTCATGTTCTGGTACAGATGCAGGTTCAGGGGTTAATTCCACTTCTTACACTGTAAATCCTTCAACAGCTGTAACAGGAACCTTTGATACGTCTTGCAATATCACAGATAATGCAGTTAATTCAGTAAGTTCATCAATTTCTTATGTTGTTGGAGGTATAAAGGGCAGTAGCAGTTCTTCTTCATCAACTTTTACTTGGAAAATTACTTATGCAGAAGATGATAAAGAATTAGAAGATAAAGAAGAGATTTCAAAACTTCTTGGAGCTAAAACAAGAGTGAGATTAAAGATTGATGGAAAAATTCATTATGTTGGGGTTAATAGTCTAACCACCACAACAGCCACACTAAATATTTCATCTACTCCTCAAAGTGCAACACTTTCTATTGGAGATATTAAGAAATTTGAGGTTACAGGGGATGATTTTTATGATTTGCAAGTAATATTGAATTCAATAGATTCAAATAAGGCTAATCTCACTATCCAGTCAATTCATGAAGAAATAACAGCTGAAGCAGAAGCAGAAGAAGAAGAAGAAACTTCTGCACAAGGAGAAACTTCTGCAGAAGAAGAAAAAGAGAAAGAAAATAAAAATTTGCTGTGGTTGTATATAATTTTAGGTATTTTAGTAATTGCAGTTGTAGGATATTTCTTTTGGAAAAAGAAAAAATAAAATCTTTTTTCAAACCTATTTTGATTTAATTATTAAGACTAAAACTTTTTCCATAATTACTTTTTTACAATAGAATTTAAAAAGATTTGTTTTTAAAAGGTTTTGTTTTATTAAAATATATAATAGTAAAACATATAAAGTATATATTAGACTATATATAATAAAAGATGGGCGATAAAAGGGGAGTATTTCTATTAGGGTTTGTTCTAGTGTTTTTTGTCTTGTTTGTTGGGGATTTTGTTTCTGCTTATTGTTGGGATTATAATGATGACCAAATTACTTGTGATGCTCAATCAGATTGTAGGTATCATTCTGAATCTTGGGGGGGTTGGTGTGAAGAATTAAATTGCTGGAGTTTGTCTTCTACAGAATGTACTAACACAACATTAACCACTGCTATAGATAAAAATTGTCAGTGGAAAAATCCAAATGATTATGGATGGTGCAGTCAGAAAAGTTGCTGGAGTTTTAAGGGAACTAATTCAACTTATTGTGGGAATGTTTCTGATCATGGATTAAATTGTGAATGGAGAGCTCAGTGTAATGGTTGGAATCCAGATACTAATTGTTGGGATTTAACAACCCAAAATACGTGTAATAATATTTCTGGATGTTATTGGGGAGAATGTGCTGATAAAGGATGTTGGAATTATTGGGATGAAACAACTATAGATTCAAATGGGTATGTTTGTGGCAATGCTACTGGTTCAAGAGGATTGTCTTGCTTATGGAATTCTGGTTCTAATTATTGTTATGAACCTTCTTGTTGGGATTATGGAGGGTCAAGTTCAAATGAATCTTATTGTGAAGATTTTGCTGCAAGAGGAATAAACTGCACATGGATAAATAATTATTATGTTAAAGATTCTTGTGAAGAGGCTTCTTGTTGGCATTATGATTATACTAATGAAACTTGGTGTGAAAATTCTACAAGAAGTGGTTTAAATTGTTCTTGGAGTAATAGTAGTTCAATGTGTATGATGACTGGATGTTGGAATTATGCGAGCCAAGGTGCTTGTCAAGGAGATTCTGCTTGTGTTTGGGGAACTTCAACAGGTTCTGGATGGTGTGAAGAAATTCAATGTTGGAGTTATGATACTTGGAGTGGAGGGAATTATACTTTTTGTGTGAATTCAACTTTAAACAACGGTCTGACTTGTCAGTGGACAAATGATACTTATAGTGAGACAGAGTTTGCTGGGTGGTGTAAACCTGTTCTTACTGAATCTTGTGCAAATTTTACCTCGGAAAGAGATTGTATGGATTCTTATTGGTGTTGGTGGGAATATGTTAATTGGAATAATGTTTCTTTAGGTGGAATTTGTAAAGACCCTATGTGGACAGAGGAAGGACTGACTTCTGCTGATGATATATTTATTGAATGGAATCCTGGATGTTATATTTTTGATATGAATGCAACAGAGTGTAATTATACTGTTGGATGTAATTATAGTAATAGCTTATGCAATGTTGTGGGTAATGAAGATAATTTAATCTTTAATATAACTGCAGATGATATTAATACAAATGGAATTAATTGTTCTTTGATTAATAATTCTCAATTGTGTACAAATATTCCTGCACTTTCAACTTGTTGTGAATGGAGTGGTGTAGATTGCACTTCTAAATTAGGAAAATCTTGTTGGGAAAACGCTGATAGAGAGCAACAGAGTTTAGGAGTAACTGCTTGTGGAGATGTTGGTGTTCAAACTTCAAATGCCAATGAAGGTGAAACTTTATGTCAACAAATTACAGGTTATCCATTATATATGCCTTGTAATTGGACGAATGCTACTAAAACATGTGATTTCAAGGCAAGTGATGTGTTTGGAAATCGAACACAAAGTTTTGCATTAATTGATAATAAGAAGAATTGTGATGCTTCTGGTGGAAAATGGATTCAGGAATTTTATTGTGAAGGAAATCGTTCTGTTCCTGCTGGAAGATGTGAACAAAAAGGAACTGATGAGAGAAACTGTAACAAAGCATGTTTTGCTTGTGAATATGATTTTAATGGTGCTCCGCACAATTCAAGCAATGTAGCAAAGGAATATTGTTATGATTCTAATCTAGGTTATTGTGAATTTATTACAGATACTTCTGCTCCAAATGGTTTTGGGTTTTGTAAATCAAAAGAGGAATTTGTAAATGGAATTGCAGGAGATTGTAGATATGATTGTGGGGATTGCACTTATTATGGAAATCCTAATGCTTCAACTTATTCAGATGCAAGGCCAGATTTAATTCCATCTATTCCTACAACTTTTGATATTTGTAATACTCCTAAATGCTATTGTGGTTATGCAAAAGAATTTAATAATGTTACTTGTAAATGGGTTGTTGATTCTGCTTCAACTGAAATTGGAGGTTATTGTGTAGCCAGTTCTGAGAAAACTTGCGAGGATTCATGTGATAGATGTTATACACAAGATAATTGCCTTGATAATGGAAGAAGCTCTCTCAATGCATCTGGTTCTTGTGAATGGGCTAATGATGCCTGTACAAAACGGTCAGGAGGAGATGGAGTTACAGAAATTTGTTGGGATGGTATTGATAATGATGGAGATAATTTAATTGATTGTGGTGATTCAGGATGTTTTGCTGATTCATTTTGTGGTTTTGTTTCAGGAGATTGTTTTGGATGGACAACTCAGGCAACTTGTGAGGCTTCTCAGTTAGATAGTGGGCTTAATTGTTCTTGGATAACAGACCCTTGGGGGAGCTGGTGTGATTTTCCAGGAGCTGATTGTTGGAAGAGTGATGGAAATGCAACAGCATGTAATTTAAAGAACATAAGTTGTGATTGGTCTGGAGGAACTGGTTCTGGTTGGTGTGAGCAAGATTGGAGTGTTGGACAAGATTGTTATAATCTTTTAAGTGAAACAGCTTGTGATGTTGAAGGTTGCACGTGGACAAATGATACTTGGTGCTCTGGAGAGGGTGCTGATAATGAATGGTGTTTGAATTCTGCAGGAGGTTGGTGTGACCCTGATGCTTTTGCTCCTAAGAATTGTTATCAATATACTGATAATATAACTGTTATTAGTAGTTATGTTTGTGGAAATAAGACAGGATGTTATTGGAGTGGTAGTTATTGTATGGAAGAAGGATGTTGGAATTTTGATGGTAATAGCACTCTTTGTAATCAACAATCTAATTGTGCTTGGGAGTATAGTGATTGGCAGGGGTGCCAAGTAGATTGGAGTGGAAATTGTTGGAATTTTGGTGCTAATGAATCTTATTGTCAGGATAATGGGTGTGCTTGGAGAAATGATAGTTATAATCCTGTTGGTTGGTGTGATAATAATGTTAGTAAATGTTGGGATTATATTACTAATGCTACATGTGGTGTAGATAGTAATTGTATGTGGAATTCAGAGATGTGGAATTGGAGAACAGAGAGTTATGGTTCTTGTGATGCTGCTTGTTATAATAGTAATTTGACTTCATCTCAGTGTGGGGTTCTTACTGGTTGTAGATGGAATGATGGCTGGTGTATGAGTAATGCAACTTATGGGGGAGGTACAGGAGGAATTGATTGTTGGCAGTATGCAGATAATACAACTATTATTGGCACTTTTGTTTGTGGTAATGCTACTGGATGTAAATGGAAAAATGATGGTTGGTGTGATCCAAAAGGTTTTTCAGGAGGAGGATGTGCAACAGGAATGGGGGGAGGAGCACAAACAGGCATGGAGTGTTGGAAATATGATGGAAATCAAACACGATGCACTAATTCTTCTGATATTAATATAAGTTGTATATGGATGCCAGAGTTAAGACCATTCTGCGAACCAGACTGGAGTTCTGATTGTTGGAAATATTATGATAATATAACTATAGATAGTGCAGGGTATGCTTGTGGAAATGTTAGTGGTTGTTATTGGCAAAATACAAGCGAGGTTCAGGGATATTGTGCAAATGTATTTGACCAGTGTTGGAATTCAACTTATTCAGATGGAGCAAATAATGATACAGCAGAATGTGATGCTAATCCAAATTGTAATTGGACAACTGGTTCTTGGGATACTTATTATCAAGGAACTGGTTGGTGTGAGCCAAGTTGTTTTTCTGCTACAACAGAAGCAGGTTGCACTGGAAGTTGCAGATGGATGAGTGGTTGGTGTAATACTCCTGGAATGTATAATATGTTTGGAGGAATGGAGACTGGAGCTCCTGTTATGATTGCTGTGGATGCTATAGGAGATAATACAACATCAGGAGAATATCTTGATTTAATGGGTATGGGGATGAGAGATATGGAGGGTAGTTTTGGATTTGCATCTGGAACTCGGAATTTTGCAGATGCAGGAATTTGTAATAATGAAAAAATAGGATTTAGTTTTGGAGGAACAAATAATTTTGGAAAAGGAAATGCAACTGTTAGATATTATGTTTATTTAGATACAGATGGAAGCACAACAGGTGGATGCGCTTTAAGCGATGATTCATCTGTAGTAGGTTATGAGTTTTTCTTTAAATATATTTCAACTTATAATACTACTTTAGGAAAAGCAACAGAGACATTTAATGCACAGAAGTGTGGTTCAAGCGGATGGGTGACTGCAGATATAAGTTTAAATGCTTGGAAAGAAAAAATGTGCGGAGAAATACAAGGACCAATGATTGCTGTTGATAAAGCAGCTTTAGAAAAATTTCCAAGCTTATATAATGCAGAGAAAGATATGAGGGTTTATGTTTCTATTGCAGGAGCAGATAATAATGCGACTTCTCCTTCAGATATTGCAGGACCTGGATGGGTGACTCCTGGAGCAATTGATTTCTCAATAACAGGGTTCTTTGATTTGGGAGCCAGTGGTGCGACATTTGAAAAGATACTTATGGGAGGGGGGTTTGTTAAATATGAAGATTGTTATAATATTGTGGATGATGATGGGGATGGATTAGTTGATTGTGCTGATTGGGATTGTGAATTTACACCTCATTGTGAGAGTTCTGGAGTTAATGTTGTGGGATATGCTGATACTTCAATGCCAAGAATTACTGGAGTAAAGGTGGAGGAATATACTGATGCTGCTTTGATTTTTTATACTACAAACAAACCAACAAATGGAACATTAACTTTCTGGCATAATGATTCAACATGTAGTGTAAATAATACTATGAGTAGAACAATTGATGATTCAACTGTATTAACTAGTGTAAGAAACTTTACTTTATGGCATGATGCACATATATATAATGATACGGGAGTTGATTCTCTTGATTATAATTTAAGTAACGATACTACTTATTATTACAAGTTAAAGGTGTGTGATTCAGGCAATAAATGTAGTGTAAGTGCTTGTTCTTCACTTAGAACAGCGAGTTCAATTAAATGTGGATATTGTAATTTTGTCACAATAATCTCTCCTCCTTTAGGATGGCAGGTTAGTTATGACTTGAATACTGATGGTCTTTATGAGCATAAACAGGGATTAATGTGCGGACCAAGTGCAGGGATGAAAACAAATTATTCTTCTGGAAGGAGAGCTAATATTAAACTGAATAATTCTGATGGGGCTGAGATGTTGTTTTACAATGTAACTCTGACTAAGACTGGCTTAACTGGCGATACAAGGACTATAAATACAGCAGGAGATTTAATCTATGATGGCGCTCAAACAAATAGTGCTGGAGAAACTGTTGAATTAGTTGGTATGATTGCAGAGACAAGAGACAAGATAATTAATAATTTACATCCAGAAGTTTGTAAGATTTTAATCCCTAATGATGATTGTGGTGAGTTGTGGCACTGTGATGATTCAGGAGCTAATTGTCAAAGAAGAGATAATGCAACAACAGATGCTCCAACAGGAGTAGTAAGTGGAACGTCTTGTTTGTGGACAATTCCTTATTGTGAATTTTCTACATGGGCTTCTGGCCAACCAGGAGATACTGTAACTACAACTCCGCCAACTACTTCTGGAAGTGGGGGGAGTAGTGGAGGAGGTTCCTCTGGAGGAGGAGCAACTTATATTGTTTCAGAAAGCCAGTTAACAAATGGGCATAGTCAAGAATTAGCTCTAAATGCACGATTTAAAATGACTGTTCTTAATTCAACACATTATATGAAATTAATTGAATTAACTGAAAACACCGCTACAATTAATCTTTCTTCTGAATCTCAAATAGCAACTTTAAATATAGGGGACATTAGAAGATTTGAACTTACAGGGGATGATTTTTATGATTTGAAAACAATTTTAAATTCAATAAATTCAACTTCAAATAAAGCAAATTTTACTTTGAAATCTATTTCAGAAGAAGTAACTCCTGAAACAGAAGCAGAAGAAACAGAAAAAGAGGGTTTAGCACAAGAAGAAAAAGAGAAAGAAAATAAAAATTTGCTGTGGTTGTATATAATTTTAGGTATTTTAGTAATTGCAGTTGTAGGATATTTCTTTTGGAAAGAGAAAAAAAGATAAACTATTTAATCTGTTTTATTTCTAAATTATAATGATGGAAAGAAATTGGGTATTTGCTGATTTGCATATTCATTCGCGATTTTCAAGAGCGTGCAGCAAGGATATTACAATAGAAAATCTTGAAAAATGGGCAAGAGTTAAGGGAATTGGTTTGCTTGGAACAGGAGATTTTACTCATCCTCTCTGGCTTAAAGAAGTAAAAGAAAAATTAATTGAGAAAGAAGGGATTTTATATTCAAAAAGTGGATTTAAGTTTTTATTGACAGGAGAGATTAGTTTAATGTACACCCAGGGAAGAGGAAGGAGAGTGCATTTAGTTTTACTTGTTCCTGATTTTAAGACTGTAGATAAAATAAATGAATATTTTGATGGAAAAGGAAGAAGAGATTATGATGGGAGGCCCATATTTAAGATATCTTGTGAGCAATTTGTGAAGGACATGAAGGAAATTTCAGAAGATATTGAAATAATTCCTGCTCATGTTTGGACTCCTTGGTTTGGAATCTTTGGGAGCATGACTGGTTTTGATAGTTTAAATGAAGCTTTTGGCGAACAAGAAAAGAATATTCATGCAATTGAAACAGGGATGTCAAGCGACCCTGAGATGAATTGGCATTTATCTGAATTAAATAATAGGGCAATAGTTTCTTTTTCAGATTCCCATAGTTTTTGGCCTTGGAGAATTGGAAGAGAAGCAACTATTTTTGAAAAAGTAGACAACTATCAGGATATTATTGGCGCTATAAGAGAAAATAAAATTCTTGGAACAATTGAAACAGAGCCATCATATGGAAAATATCATTGGGACGGACATGCCAATTGTAATTTTTCAAGTTCCCCCGAAGAAAGTAAAAAATTAAGTGGAATTTGTCCTGTTTGTAATAAACCTCTTACTATAGGTGTTGCAAACAGAGTTTCTGAAATTGAAGATCAGGCAATAGAGAAAAATTCAAACAGAAAAAAATATTATGTTCTATTACCTTTGCATGAATTAATAGCATTCAGTAAGGCTTCAACACTTTCTAGCAAAAAGACCTGGGAACTTTACAATAAGATTATTGGGAGATTTGGAAATGAATTTAATGTTTTATTGAATGTTTCAAAAGAAGATTTAATAGAGGAATTAAAAGATGATTTAAAATTAGTTCAATTAATTTTAGATAATCGTGAGGGAAAAATAAAAGTCAAGCCAGGATATGATGGTAAATATGGAGAACTTGTAGAAGGAGAGAAGCAGGTTAAATTGTTTTAAAAATATTTAGGGTTGTTTCTTGGAGCATCTCTTATTTTTATGAATTTATAATGTGCTTCACTTGTCTTTTTGCCATTAATTTCCTCTTGTAAGGTATAAATCTTTTCCCCTTCAGAATTAATGTAAAATTTAAGTTTCATCCTAAATTTAGAATATATTCTTTTAATCTCGTCGGAAGTTTTTCATTAATTAGTTTTTCAACTTCTTTTGGTCTTACCCACTTCAATTCAGCAACTCTTTTTCCGGGCTTTTTTGAGCCCTCTGTCGCTTCGCATAGAAAGAATACCTGCAGTTCATCCTTTCCCTTTAATTTATTTCTTGCATAAACTGCTCCAAGATTATGTATTCTATAACCTGTCTTTTCTGTGGTTATTCTTTTTAATCCTACATCCAATTCTTCATTATATTTTAAATCCCCTTCGAGAAAACTAAGGTTTTTGTCTCCTTTATTCTTTCCTATCAAAATTCTCCTCGTCTTTGGATTAAAGAGTATTCCTATTATTTTAACTTTGAATTTATCTGACATTTTATTTTTCTTTTAGCTCAAAATAAACCCCCATTTCCTTTGCTTTTTTTTCTATTTTTTCAATTAAATTTTTTAGTTCTTGGTCTCCTCGCTTTATATCCTCATTTTCTATTTTAAGAGAGTATTTACCTGCTGCGAGGTACTTTATTTCTATGTTCGCAGATTTTTTAAGGATTTCCTTTACTAGTTCTATTCCATTCGGCTCCTGTGTTTTTAATATTATTATCTTTTTAACTATTGTTTTTTTCTTCTTTTGTTCTTGAATTATACTTAAAATTTTTTTGGAATCCCCTTTACCTACTAAATTTTCAAGTTCTTTTGGATTTTCTTTTGCTTTCTCCAAGAAATCATATAACCTCTCTTTTTTATTTATAATCTCAATTATCTCGCTTGATTTTTCTTTCAAAACACTCCTTAAAATATTATTATAGCTTCTTTCTTGATTATATTCCTCCAAAACTTCTTTTCTTTCTTTTTGCGTGACTCTTCTCAATGAGAGGGAGATTGTATCTCCCGTTATTCTTAAGACTTTACATACTATCTTTTTCTTTGGAATTACATGCTCTCTTAAATTTCTTATTCTTCCTGGAGCAATTTCACTTAGAACTATGCTTCCTCCCTTTTCCTCGTTTTCTATTTTAACAAATACTACTGTTCCTACTATTCTGTCCACTGTGCAAAATACAATATCTCCTTCCTCTAATACCATAAAAATTAAAGAAAACCTTCTGTTTTAAAGGTTGTGATTTGAGGTTAATTTTAACAAGACCACATGGCTTCAAAATAATTTTTGTAAGTTTCGTATAAATTTTTGTCTTTGATTAAAGTTATATAAATTTTCTCATTTTGGAGAGATTGTATTGCAACTTTATTTGAATAGATTATTGTGGTAACTTTTGCATTATATTTATCTTCAAGATATTTTATTTTCACAAAATTTTTTGGCAATTTTTTTAATAATTTTTCAGAGTTTTTATTTGCAATATATCTTGCTTTTATCCCTTTTTTCTCACATAATTTTATAAAATGCGGGAATTCAAAATCTAAAATTTCAAAAGCAAGTCCAGTTACTCCAAAAGCCAAAACTTCTCTTGCATTATTTAATATATCCTGATAAAATGTTTTTAATCCTTCTTTACCCTCATAGATTTCTATTTTAAACAATTCTTCATTTTGCTGAAATGATTCTAATTTAGGAAGAATAGAAATTATTTTTTTCTTTTTTGTTTCTAATATTTCAACTAATTTTTTTGGAGATGCTGGTTGATAATATCTTTTTGAATTTTTTATTGTATAACTTACTAATCCTAGTTTCATTAAATTTTCTAATTCCAAATATGCAGTAGTCCTGTTTATTTTTGTTAACTTTGCAATTTTAGAAGCTGTCTGGGATCTTTCTTTTAACAATTCCAAATAAATTTTTACCTCTTTTCCGTTTAATCCAATCTCTTTTAGTATTTCTTCCATAACATTTGTTCTATTTAGTTTTATTTAAATGTTGTTATTTTATGACAACATTATTTTATTTAGTTGACAATACATCCCTATTTATGAAAACAATCAAAAATGTGGAATATGTTCTTAAAGAAATAAATGCTCCAAGATTTCATTATTTGAAGGGTGATGCTTTTTATGAACAAATAGAAAAAACCTACAAATTAACTGCTATAGCGAGATTTCCCGCAACAGAAGAATATCCATCTGTTTATGATAGAAATAAGGAAGGAATTAAAAATCCTCATGTTAATGTAGCAGATTCGTTACATGCTATTTGGAATTCAGTGCATTTAATTTCTAGAGAGGTTAAAAGAAAATCTACTTTTGCAGTTAAAGTTTTAGATGAAAGACTTTATGGAATAATTCCTGCTAATGTTGATTTGGAAATTTCTGTTTTAGTGAAGGATATTCGAAATATTAACAATAAAATCTTTAGTGAATATAAAGGAATTATCTTTTTGGATGGAAAAAAATTGTTTGAACGTTCTGGAATTGGAACTAGTGAGGAAAGATAATAAAAATTATATTTTTATTAATTCAATCTCTAAATTTTTTTTAAGTAAATCCACGAACTCTTTTTCTTTTTCTTGATTGATTATGCATCCCGCAGCATGTTCGTGGCCTCCAATCTCTCCACCTGTAGAATTAGTTATTATCTCTAAAAGTCCTCTTAGGTTTCTTCCTCTTTTCCCAACTGTTCTTGCAGAAATCTTTATTTTATCTTCATAATATGCCATTGTTATTATTATTGTGCCTTCTTCATAAATGGAAGAATTTGAAATTATACTGGCTATTGTCCCTATCATAGTGTCTTTAATGTTATCCTGTGCATTTATTATAACAAATCCTTTTCCCTCTATTTTTTCAGTTTCAGTAACAAAATTTAACCCGCTAATTATATTTTGTTTGTATTTGATGTGAGTTAGTTCAACATTTTTCTTTGAGGAAGGAATTTCAAGGCAGTATTGTATTGCAAGTTCTGGTTTTCCTGAACGAGAGCAGGCATTTATTATTGCACTTAAATCTCTAGCATCCTCTATTTTATTAAACATTTTTATAAGAAAGATATCTCCAACAAGATCTTTATTTTTTATTTTAGGATTTCTAAGAAGTATAGCTGTTGTTAAATCTTTCATCTCTTTTTCATTTAGTTCCATTATACTTTTGTATTTTCCTTTTTCAGGAGTCAATCCCGCTTCTCTCAGTAATTCTAAAACTCCTTTTATATTCCCTGTTACTTCTGGAATATATGGATTAGAAGAATATTCAAGAACCCTATTTATTGGGCGTGTGGAAGGGTAAATAAGGAGTCCTCTTTTTCTTTGAACCTCGCTTTCCTCAAGTATTCCGTTATTAAGAGAATCAATATCTTTTTCTAGACAATCCCCTATCATTCCCAATATTGCAAGTTTTGAAAGTTCTTTTATTTCAGGATTTATTTGTTTACAAAATAGGTAAGTTAATCCAGAACCACTTATTTTTTGTTTATTTATCAAATGAGGATTTATTATTCTTACATTTTCAGGGACTTTATGAGTTATCTCGTGATGATCTATTATAAAAACATTATTTAGATTTGCTTTCTCTATATGGTGAAGACTTCCAGAGGCTAAATCTAAGAAGAGTATTAATTTTTCCTTTGGGAGTTCACTTATAAATTTCTCATCCAAACTTTTTATTATCTTCACAGAAAATCTCTTATCTAATTTTTTGAGGGTGTGAACCATTATGCTTGCAGAAGTTATTCCATCTGTATCAAAATGACTTATTATATAAGCCTCTTGATTATCCAATTTCTTCATGAAGTCTTCAACAAATGACTTAATTTCTTTTTCTAAAATTTCATCCTCTTTTTTCATTTTAATTTTAAGAATTTAATTATTCTATTTTCAAATATTTCTTAATTTTTCTAATACTAGAGAATATTCGACTTCTCTCTCTCATAGCTCTTTTATCTTGTTTATTTTTTTGAGAATGTTTCTCTATTTTGCTTAATTTTTCTTCCATATTTTTTAATTCCGGGTCTATATATTTTTCTCCCAGAATTTTAGAAATCCTTTTTTCATACTCTTTCGGATGAATTTTCTGCTTTCTCAGCGCTTCCCCTATTTTTTCTGCAGTCAAACCTTTCTCAGCCAGTTCAATCACTTTTTTTTCATATTCTTCTTGAGATAACCTTTTAGGATTTTCTTCTTGTTTTTTTGCTAATTTCTTAGGCATTCTAATAGTTCGTAAAATGGTTTTTTAAAGCTTGTTGTTTCCTTTTGATTGATTAAGAAAAGTCTGGCTAAAATTATTTAAACCGATATATATTTTAGAGTATATGGGTAAAACTATAGGAATCTTTTCATTAAAAGGAGGAGTTGGAAAAACCACTGTTGTTATTTCTTTAGGTTCAGCAATTGCCAGCTTCGGAAAAAAAGTTCTTTTGGTAGATGGAAACTTGTCTGCACCCAATCTGGGGATTTCCTTGGAAATTATTAATCCAGAATTTTCCCTTCAAGATGTTTTAGAAAGAAAAGCCCACCCTTCGCAAGCAGTCCATAAATTAGGGAATTTTGATGTTCTTCCTGCCGGAGTTTTTAGTAATTTAAATGCAAATCCCATGCAGATTAAAGATAAACTTGGACATTTAAAGAGGACTTATGATTACATTTTAATTGATTCTTCTCCTGCATTAAATGAAGAGACTCTTGGAGCTATGGTTGCTTCAGATGAAATTTTGGTTGTGACTACACCGGATTATCCAACATTAAATTCAACATTAAAATCAGTTCAATTAGCTAAGCAGAGGGGGACGCCTATTTCTGGATTGATTTTAAATAAGGTGTATGATAAAAAGTTTGAAATTCCTTTGAAAGATATTGAGAGGACTTTAGATTTACCTGTGATGGCAGTCATACCCCACGACATTAATTTCTCAAAGGCACTCTCAAAATTTACCTCTTCTGTTGATTTTAAACCTAATTCAGAAGCAAGTGAAGAGTATAGGAAGTTAGCTGCAACATTAATTGGCGAAAATTATAAACCAATTAAATTAAGGCATTTCTTAAGGTGGATGAATCCCCAAAAGCAGGATGTAAATAGAACTATTTTTTATAACCGGGTTTTCGGATAATTTTGATTTAAAACATTAAAAAAAGCTTATAAATGGTTCCTTATCTTGTATTTTATATGAGAAAACCAAGAATACTTTCATGCTGCCCTGAATTAATGTGGGGATTAGACGGAGAACTGAATGAAGATTTGCCTATAAAGAGAATTAATTTTTCTACTGGAGGAATGGCTCCTGTTTATTCTACTTATTTGTCCAATTTAATAAAAGAAGGCACATTTGAAGTTTATCCTGTAGTTCCGAAATGGGAAAGCAGTCTTAGAGAATTTAATTCTTTGAAAATAAATGATATTAAAATACTTGAATCAGTAATGCCAGATAATATTTTCTTTATAAATCATCCCTCTTTCAATAGAGTTCGTATAGAAGGTTCTAATACAAAAATGTATGATAATTCTTGGAGATTTTCTTCTGTAGATAGGGCATTAGCCTTTTCAAGCGGAATAGTAAACACTGTTCTTCCTAAAGTTAAACCAAATATAGTTTGGGTGCATGATTGGATGGCTGCCCCTGTTGCAACTGTTGCAAAAGCAATGGGGATTAAGGTTGTTACAACTGGACATAATCCCATATATACAGAATTAGCTCATTTAGATGAAATGATCTATAAAGGAATAGAATTAAGAAGCTCTGACGGTTACCATCCCAGAGATTCGGTTTATTTTACAGATAATAAATATAATTTCATGGCTTCAGCAATACAAGCAGCAAATGATTTTACAACAGTAAGTAAGGGATTTCTTGAAAGGTTATTATATGATGATGAAATCTATGAAAAATCCCCCTCAGTAATACAAGCTATAAGAAATAAAGCATGGCATTTTGATTCTAAAAGAAAAAAAATAGATATAACTCATAAAGATGGAAGACCAAGAGTCCATGGATATCTTAATCCTTTAGAAAAAGAAAAAAGTATTCTCCTTGAGAGCATAACTCAAGATGGTTTAGACGAAACAATTGTCAAAAGAAAAAATAATGCTATGGAAGTTCGCAAGCAAACAGGATTGAGAGAAGGAGGAGAACTTTTAATTTTTCCAAATAGATTAACAGAACAAAAAGCACCTGAACTTTTGATTGATAATGCAATTTATTTAGCAGAAAAATATGATATAAGAATTTTAATCTTGGCAAATGGTGAACAAAAAATAATTGATAAAGCAATAGGTGTGGCTCTTAATAGCAATGGGCTTGTTTCTTATTCTCATTTTAATAAAAAATTAGAAGAATTGGCAATACAATCAGATAAAACTTTTGGAGTTATAACTTCAATTTATGAACCTTGCGGGAGTCCAAATATAAATTATCCTGCTGAAGGAACACCAATAATTGGGCATAATGTGGATGGGATAAAAGATTCTGTTAAACAATTAAATCTAGAAGAAAATTTGGGTAATGGATTTGTTTTTGAAAATAATGATATTAGAGGATTAGAATATGGAATTGGTTGCATGAAAGAATTTGCAAACCTCCCTGAAAAATTAAGATATATTCATTCCAAGCGTATTGCTCAAGAGTCTTTATTAAGTAATTCTGCATCTGTAAGGACTTCACAACTTGTCCAGGAGGTTTTCCTTCCTTTGTGCAAGGAGAGATAAGCCTTGTGCACAAAAAACTAGAGAGATAAAAAGCCTTTTAAATTCTCTAAAGTTTGTTTTTTAATAATTCAGCCCCATAGTACAGTGGTCAAGTATACGGCCCTTTGGAGCGAGACTCTTTGAGTCTCTCACTCTTACTTCAGAGAAGCGAAGAGAGGCCGGGACCCAGGTTCGAATCCTGGTGGGGCTATTTTTCTCTTTCAATAAATTTATATATATAGAGAGATTAGGATTTTAATGGTTAAAAAAGAACAAACCCCTATTGGTTTCGTTTCAAATTACTTTGACCATGTAGGTGTTGCTGCAATTAAACTGAAAACAGGGTTGAAGAAAGGGGACAAGATAAGAATTGTCGGAGGCAATGTTGATTTTGAGCAGACAGTTGACAGCATGCAAATACATAACAAAGCAGTTACAGGAGCAAAAAAAGGCGATGAGATCGGGGTTAAGTTAAAGAAAAAAGTAAGAAAAGGTTACAGAATCTTTAAGCAATAGTTAATCTTTTATTTTTATATTTAGTTTCTTAAACAGGAAATACATTATAATTGAAATTCCAATCATAAAAACTATTACCCAAATCCAGATATCTGCGTTTCCCTGAAAAGGTAGTTTTACATTCATGCCATAAAACCCTGTTATTATTGTTAAGGGCATCATTATGGACATAATAACAGTCAGAGTTCTCATAGTTTCATTTAACTTGTTGGAGATTATTGACTGATAGGCATTTCTCATACCATTTATTCTTCCAAGCATGCTTCTAAGAGATTCAGTTGTTTTGAAGGCATGGTCGTATATATCTCTCAGATATGGAAGCAAATCATTTGAAAGGTAATTATCCGTTGGTTTTGTTAAGCTAAGACATAAATCGGTTAGGGATTCCATAACCTGTCTCATTTCAAGTATTGTAAGTTCTTTTTCAAAAAGATTTTCTAAAACTTCTTTTCCTGGATTATTTATGAAATTTCTTTCTAATTTCTTGAATTCTTCAAATACAATTCCTTTTATTTGTATACATTTATCTGTTTCTTTGTCAAGAAGATGATGAAATACGTATCCTGCACCTCTTTTTAATAATTGTTCAAGCTTTCTTGGATTATTTATAAGATATTCAATATTTTCATTTGCTTCAAAATGAGAGGTTATGAGATAGTTCTTCCCTAAAATGAAAGAAAGATTGTAAGTCTTTATATTGACTGCTTTCAACCCTTTTATTCCATGGAAGATTATTGCAGTGTTATCTTCAAACTCTTCATATTTTGTTCTTGTTTGATTTGAAAGAATGTCTTCTTCTGTTGTTGGGTGGATGTGGAAAATTTTTCTTATTGTTTTTATTTCATCAACATTTGAACAGGAAAGATCAATCCAATAGGTTGCTTTCCTATCTTTGCCAACTTCTTCTGGGGTTATTTCATTTAACTTACCTTTTAAGAGAGAAAAGATTTTAATCATACAAAAATAATTTATTGAGGTTATTTAAATATTCTTGAAGGATTATTCAATCTTTAAGGTGTCATAAGAATAGTTTCCTAAATCGAGAATCTTAGAAAGGGGCCCTTTAGTTTTATCCCCCCCGTAATAATCAACATTAAAAGATCCTTTTTTTAAAGAAGTTATTAAAAATTCATGGGCTTCTTTATATACATCAACAGTGTAAAAGGAAATAATTATATCTCTTGAACTAGGATTAGCATGTTTTTCTTCATCATACACCGAGGCATGTAAATGAAAACTCCCTAGATTTGGAGGAATGGAATCTTTATCTTGAAATCCATACATTTCATTATACATTGTATCTCTTTTTATCCAACTTTCTAAAGTTTTAAAATATATTTTATCTTTTTGAGATAAGATTATTCCTCCATGTTCGGCATATTTATCTGCAACGTCATCTTTTATTATTTTCCCAATTTCTTGAAGAGAAGAAGGATTTTTTAATGATTCAAGCACCAAGAAAATTCTTTGTAATTGTTTTAAAGAAAGATCGTTTATATCATAAAAATCTTCATTATTTTTCTTTTCTTTTCCATAGCTATGTTTTGAAAGCTTCATTGATTGTGCTATTTTATTTTTAAGATACATTTCATCTTCCAGAAGAGGATTGCCTTTTGTATGCATTGAAAGATATTCATTATGTTTATCTGAATTTTTACTATTTGGGGAATCTTTTTTAGAATTCATTAATAATATTTTTTCAATAGAAGAATTAAATTCTTTTGATTCAATTTTTATATTCTTACTAATTTCTGTTTTATTTTTATCATTTTTGCAATCATTTAAAAATAAAGATGAAAGGATTAAAGTAGTAAGGAAAATTTTCTTAAAAGACATTTTTCTTTTAATCTTTTCTTAATTAAAAGTATTTGTGTGTTTTTGTATTATATTTAATGCCTATATCTACCCCTAAACTTTTTGTAAAAAAGTTTTGGCGGTTTCAGTGTCTATAACGCCCTCTTCTTTCAACAGAAGTTAATCTTTCAAATATAATTTTAGATTCTGGATAATCCCTTGAATAAGCTTTTTGAAATTCCTGAAATAATTCTCTCCAGTGTTGGAAATGCTTAGCTTCTAGGGCTTGTTTTAATAAATGCAAATCAACTGCCTTGTCTTCTACTTTTTTTGAGATATATCCCAAACCAAAATCAATGAAAAAGACTTCTTTGTCTTTTAGAATCATATTAGAGGTTGTTAAATCTCCGTGTATTATGTTTTCCTTATGGAGTTTTGTAATTGATTCTCCAATTTTTTTCATAATTTGTTTTTGTTTTTCCAGAGAAAAATCATTGAGGGAATTTGAGAGTTTTTCTCCTTCAATAAATGGCATTTTTATTATATTAATTTCTTTTAAGGGGAGAGGATCAGGGGCATTTATTATTTTAGATGCTTTTTCAAGAAGTTTCTTTTCTGCCTTTGTTCTTTGTTTTATTATTTTTTTATCTAATTCAGGTATTCTGTAGGATTTTGATATTCTGTCTTTTACAATGAGATTATTTTTTTTATCAAGAAATATCTTAGCTTCTGCACCTTGTTGGATTAGTTTCATTTTTCTCTCCACGCAAAAACTATAACCAGACTGAGCAAAGCACCAAAGTCAACAGCTACACAATATTTGCAGAGTGCTTTTAGGGCAAAGAATTGAAGATAGAGAAAATAAAGCGCGATTATAGAACCAAATAAGATACCCACTATAATTATTTTTCTTTTATATTTTCTTGGATTTTTTATATACGACAATGCTAAAATTAAAAGAATCGGGAATGCAATTAATCCAAAATAACTGTTGTTAATTCCCAGGGTTTTTTCATATTCTGAGGTTTGTACAGCATAGCATGTTGTTTGAATTCCCCCACAAGCCTGTTCTGGTGGAATAAATGATAATACTGCAGATGCTACAAATGAGAGAAAGAATATTGCAATCAAAATGATGTATTTTGCTTTTTTCATGATTTTTATAGAATAAGTGGTTTTAAAAGGGTTTTGGGGGAAGTGGTTACATTATCATCCAAATCTCCTCATCTTCTTCTTTCCAAACTTCTTCATCATCTTTTGCATTTGCTTTTGCGAGAAACCCTGCGACATATCGCTGTCAACTCCCCCTTTAATCATTTCTTGAAGCATGTCGTATTGTTTAAGCAAACTCCTCACATCAGAATTATTTACTCCAGAACCATTTGCAATTCTTGTTATTCTTGAAGTTTGCTTTTTCAGAAGTTCAGGATTTGCTCTTTCTTCTGTTGTCATTGATTTCAAGATATGTTCCCATTTCTTTATTTTTTCTTCCTGAGTTCCTATAAGATTTTCAGGAATTTTTGCATCTCCCAATCCGGGAATTAAATTTTTAATCTTATCAAATCCTCCAAGTTGATTCATGGATTTAACCTGCTCAATTACATCCTCCAGGCTTAGTTTTCCTTCTTCAAGCTTTTTTTGTATTTTTTCCTGCTGTTTTTCATCTGTTACTGATTTTATTTTTTCAAGTAGGCTGTGCAAATCACCCATTCCGAGCATTCTTGACAGAAAACTTTCAGGATGAAATTCTTCTATGTCATTTATCTTTTCCCCGTTTGTTATAAAATAAACTCCTGCTTTTGTTTCAGCGCATGCTGTTAGTGCTCCTCCGCCTTTTGCAGTTGAATCCATTCTTGTTATAATAACACCCGAAATATTGAGTGCTTTCTGGAAATCTTCTGCCTGTTGTTTTGCTGCCTGCCCAATGTCTGCAGGCATTATTGAAATAGTTTCTGTTGGTTTTACCTCTTTTCCGAGAGCTTTTATTTCTTTAACAAGTTCTTTATCTAAATTGTGTCTTCCTGCTGTATCAATAAGAATTAAATCATAATCCTTGAATTTTTTTTCTTTTTCAAATTTTTTCCAGGTTTTAACTGCATTGTTTTCTTCAAAATCAAGAAAAACATTTAGATTATTTTTTTCTCCGAGTTGTTGTAATTGTTCCTTTGCTGCTGGACGATGAACATCCAATCCAACAAGCGCAACTTTCTTTCCTCTCTTTGCATACCAGTTTCCGAGCTTTGCAATTGTTGTTGTTTTTCCTGCGCCATACAAACCAAGAAGCATTATTCTGTTTTGTCCTGTTTTTAATTTAAGTGGCTTGTATTCTCCCAAAATATTCTTTAGTTCATCATGAAGGAGTTTTATTATGTGTTCTTTTTTTTCAATTCCTTTTATTCTTTCATCAAGAGCATCTTTTCTTATTTTGTCTGATAAGTCTTTGACTAAACCGACATTGACATCTGCTTCAATAAGTGCTCTTTGTAAATCTCTTATAATTGAATCAACAAGATTTTTATCGAGAAAGATAGCATTCGCTATTTTGTCAGTGGCTTTTTTAATTACTTGTCCGAGTTTTTCCAGCATGGTTTTAGAAATTCAATAAGGGTTAATAAATTTGTGGTTCTGGAGGAATAATTACCCTTTTTTATATTCAATCCTCTTGTAATCCAAGTTTTTCAATAAACTTGTTCTTATCAAATTTTTCTATTTTGTCATATTCCTGCCCTGTTCCTAAAAAGAGAATTGGTTTGCGTGTTATATAACCGACACTCAGAGCTGTTCCGCCTTTTTCATCAATGTCTGCTTTGCTTAATATTATTCCATCTATTCCAATTGCTTCATCAAAACTTCTGGCCTGTTCAATTGCATCATTTCCAGTTATGCTTTCTCCAATGAAAAGCTTTGCATCTGGATTGCATACTTTTACAATTTTTGAAATTTGAGCCATCAAATTTTTTTCAGTATACATTCTTCCAGCAGTGTCTATTAGGACAGCATCAATATGATTCTTTTCAGCATATTTTATTGCATCAAAACCAATTGCTGCCGGGTCTGCTCCATATTCCTGAGCAATAACTTTTATTTTTAGTTGGTCTCCATGTTTTTTTATCTGTTCTATTGATGCGGCTCTAAATGTATCTGCAGCAGCTAAAACACAAGACAATTTATTGTGTTTTAATAATTCTGCAATTTTTGCAATTGTGGTTGTTTTTCCTGTTCCATTAATTCCGCAAAAAAGAATAACATAAGGTTTTCCATCTGCTTTTTTTAGTTTTATCTTTTCAATCAAATCAAATGGCTCTATAAGAATCTCTCTTATTATGTCTTCGAAGGCGAATTTAATTTGAGCTTCGATTTCTTTCTTTAGGAATTCTTTTCCAACTATTTTTTCATTTAGTCTTTTTATTATCTTTTCAGCAACTTCAATTGCAACATTGTTTTCAAGAAGCAACATTTCAAGTTCATCTGCATAAACCTCAAAATCTTCTTTAGAGATTTTTACTTTTGTAATTTTTGAAAAAATTTTCTTAAAGAAGCCTTTCTTTTCCTCTTCTTCTTGTTTTATGCCTTCTATAATCTTTTCTCCAATTTCCCTTTCTTTTTTGTCAAACACTTTCTTTTCCGGTTCAACATATTCATGATGTTCAATGAGCTTAATCTCTTCCTTAATTTTTTCTAAATCTGGTTGATATTGTTGCATGCCTGCATTAAATTCTACAGGGACATTTGTCTTTTTGATTTTTTTTATCTTTTTCCCCCCCTTGGGCAACTTTTTTACTATTTCTTTCTTTGAAACTTTTTGGACTTCTTTTACAACAGTTTTTTTTATTACTCCTTGCGTCCAGTTTTTTAGTTTTTCCTTTAATTTTGAGAACATAATTTTAGAAGCAAAGAATTAGTTATTAAGGTTTTGGTTTTTGGAAACTCTTCTAATCTAAATTTTTATAAATAGGAGAGAATAATATTATATATTGAAAGGAGGTGAAAAAAATGTATGAGTTTAAGAAAGTTGGAATCTGGTCTTTTGCTAAATTTTCAGCAATAACAGGAGCGATTTTGGGTTTATTTGCGGGTTTGCTTTTTGCAATCTTAGGTTCTTTGATAGGTATGGCAGGAGGAACTTTATTAGATAGTTATTTTTCTAGAGCTTGGATAGTAATAATTATTGCCCCCCTTGTTTATGGATTCTTTGGTTTGATTGGCGGAGCAGTAAGCGGTTTGCTTTATAATTTAGTTGCAAAGATGGTTGGAGGGATTAGATTCGAGATTGTAGAGAAAGAGGAGTCACAATAATTTTTCTTTTTATTATTTCTCCTTTTAACCCTGTTGCTACTCCTTGTTAATCTAAATTTTTATAAAGAATAAAGAACAAGATTATGGCATGAAAGGAGTGTTTGTAATACTTGACGGCTTGGGAGATTTGCCCAATAAACGTTTGAATGAGCAAACTCCGTTAGAAGCAGCACAGACTCCGAATATGGATTTTCTGGCTGCCCGAGGAGAGTTTGGATATATGTATCCTGTAAAACCAGGTTTTATACCTGAATCTGATGAAGCAATAGTATCGGTATTTGGAAATGATTTAATTTCAAGCACGAGAGGACAACTCGAGGCAAGAGGCACAGATTTAAAGATGACTCGGGGGGATTTGGCATTAAGAGCCAACTTTGCAACAATAGATTCGTTAGAATGGGGGAATATCTTAGATAGAAGGGTGGGAAGAACTCTGACAACTGCAGAAGCTGTTCTTTTGGCAAAAGCATTGAATAAAATAAAAATGCCGTGTGAATTTGTATTTAAACCAACTATTCAGCATAGAGGAGTTTTAGTGTTTAGGGGAGGATTTTCAGACAATGTCCTTGGAAATGATTATACTTACATTCAGGGGAAGAATGCTGCAATTGATAAGGTTGTGAAATGCAAGGCTTTAGACGATGATGAAAATTCACTATATACTGTTAATTTAGTAAACGAATTCTTAGAAAGAGCATATGAGGTATTAAATAACCATCCTGTTAATTTAGAGAGAGTTAAAAGAGGATTTATGCCTGCAAATTATCTGATGGTTAGAGGAGCAGGGATAGAGGTGCCAAAACTAAAACAATACAAGAAATGGGTTTCTGCAAGCTATATGCCTCTTGAGATAGGAATTTCAAATGTCTCTGGAATGAAAAATTTTTCCTTCGAATATCCTTCTTTAGAAAACATAGATTCATATGAGAATTTATGGAAAGGGTTGAGGAGAGCATGTAAGCATTCTATAAATGTTATTAAAAAAAATATAAAGAAAGCAGATTATGTTTATGTTCATTTGAAGGAAGTTGATGCAGCAGGACATGATAACAAACCCATTGAAAAAAAGTTAATGCTGGAATATATTGATATAACTCTGTTTAAATATATAAGAAAAATTGCCCCCCCAAATAAAATAAAAGTTGTTGTTACAGGAGACCATTCAACTCCGTGTAAATTAAAGGCACATTCAGCAGACCCTGTTCCTGTTTTGTTTTATAATTGCGGGCAGATTCCTTCTGCAAAAAAGTTCTGTGAAAAAGAGTGCAGGAAAGGAGAATTAGGAAGCATGAATGGAAATGAACTTCTTCAGAAAGTTGGGTTTGTGAAATAGTGTGTTTTCTATTATAGTAATTATTAAAAGTCATAATGTATTTCCCCGGTTATGATAGTGTTAGATATTGAAACAAGTGGGGAAAATCCCCTTGAACATGGAATTTGGCAAATTGGGGCAGTTGACTTAAACACAATGGAAGAATTTTTAGAAGAAGGGAGAATAGATGATGAGGATAAAGTAGCAGGTGAGGCACTAATGATTATAGATAAAACAGAAGAGGAACTAAGAGAGAAAGACAAGCATCCACAGAAACAATTGCTTGAAAAATTTTTCAAATGGCTTGAGACAAGAAAAACGAAAACTCTTTTGTGTCATCTTCCTGGATTTGACCAGGGTTTTTTAAGATGCAAGGCAAGAAAGTATTTTGACACAGATCCTTTTTGGCCAGATAATCACAGACCATTTGATTTGCACACAATTGCCCAAGTTAAATTTTTTGAAATGAATGGAAAGTTCTTAACTAAAGAAGACAATAATAGTGATATGGGATTGAGGAATATATTAAAATTATGCGGGATAGGAGATGAAAGAAGATCAGTAAGAGAAGGTAAAATATCGAGAGAAGGAAAACCGCACAATGCCCTCGAGGACGCCAAACTAACCGTAGAATGTTTTTCAAGATTAATTCATGGAATAAACCTCTTTCCTGAATATAATAAATTTCCTATTCCGAGTTATTTAAGGAAGTAGGTTTCTAGAATACATTTATGTTTATGCTTGTCTAACTAAAGAAGTGTTAGGACTTAGGTTCTTTTAAAAAAATTTAAAATTAACCAAAGAGCGCACTAAGTCCTTCTGCTGCAGCTTCGTGTTTTTCTTCCTTAGGTGCTTCTTCTTGCTTTGCTTCAGCAGGAGAGCCACTAACAGGAGCAGCAACTAAACTAGCATTAGCCAATTCATTTGCTATATCAACACCCTTAAGGCTAGCGACAAGCGATTTGATTTTTGAATCATCCGCTTCAGAGCCAGCAGCTACAACAACACCTTTTATGTTCTTTTCATTAACTTCTTTTCCAAGTTTGTGCAACAAAAGTGCCGCATATATGTATTCCATTTTATTTGTTTTCCTCTGAATTTAGTTCAGGAGTGTTATCAGAAGTATTCTCTTCTGTTTTTTCCTCTTCTTTTTTTTCAATTTCTGGTTCTTTGTTTTCCGATTTTTGAGATTGTAAATCTTCAATAACTTTTTCATGTCTTCCCGCTTTTCCAATTAAGAAAGTAATTGTTTCAGGAGTAGTATATCCAATTTGGACAGAGAAAGGCAAGGCTTTTCCATATGCTTCTTTTAAGTCTTCGAGAGTTTTATCTGGATCTAAGTTCATTTCAGGATAAAATATCTTCAGTTCGTTATTAAATGCTGTGAGTGGTATAAATCCTATTGAAAATGGTTTTATGCCTAATTTATTCATCATATCTGCTGCGCTTCTTGTTATTTTTGTTCCTTCTTTTGAAACTATTTTTGGTGCTTTTATTGTAATTTTTCCATTTTCTATTCGTATTTGTATTCCCAATGTCCCTAATTCGCTAATTGCAGGTCCAGGAATCAAATCAGTCGGTCCTGCTGGGATTTCTATATCATATGGAGCAATTTGCCCTGCTTTTGCTTTTGATGGACTTTTATTTTTTATTAAGTCCATTGCTAATTCAAAGCAATCAATATCAGAAAATAGAAGAGCAAAATTTTCTCCTATTTTCTCCTTAATTTTTTTTACTTCCTCATCTTTTGAAGAATCAATTGCCTTGAAAATTAAGTTCTTTTTTGGAACTTTCACTATTGCTTTTTGTCTTAATTTTTTAACTATTTCTTGAAATTGCGAACCCGGGATGTTTTTTATAGATGCTATTAAAATTGTCTTTTTACTTTGAATTAATTTTGATAATTCACTAACTATTTCTTTCTTTTCTTCTGAAACATGTGTAGCTTTGGTTGTTTTTTTGATTTTCATTTTACAGATATTTTGCATGGTTTACTCATTGTGAATTTTATTTCTATGTTCTTGATATTTTCCTTGTCCCTTGGCATATTTTTAAGAATTGCATTATAAACTGTTACAATGTTTTCTATTATCTCTTCATCTTTCATATTTTGTTTTCCAATTGGGATTTTAATGCTAGATTCTTTAACTTTTATTTTTATGCTATTATCAATTCTAGTTTTTAGTTCTTTGATTGTCTTTTCATCAGCATTCATTATGATTCCAAGCTGTGGAGAAGGCATCTTTCCACTAGGACCAAGAACCCTGCCAAAAGTTGTGGCAACACTGGGCATGAGGCTTGCTTGTGCAATAAAGAAGTCATATTTTTTTATCATGCCTTTAAGCATAGATTTATCACTATATTTTTTAAATTCTTCAGGAGTTATTGCATCTACATAAGAATTTTTTATTTCTAAAAATCCTGCTATTCTTTTTTCTTTTATTCTATGGGGAACACTCGCAAAAATATTAAGATTACTTTTTTTAACATCAAATTTTTGAAGATTTACAATTAAATCTACTGTTTGATTAAACTTTCTTTCTTTATCTTTTCTTAATTCAATTAGAGCTTTTTTTAATTGTTCTTCTAGTTCTGCCATTTTGATATTTAACTCCCGACTTCGCACGAAGTTGTTTATGAATTATACTTCTACCACGAAATCACTCGCCTCCCAAATTATGCGCTACAAACATAGAAGTTATTTTGTAACGATATGGTTCAAACGGTTAAATTCGTGAGATAATTGAGCTTTATAAAGTTTTAGTTTTATGATATTTTTTTGCGATAATTTTTATTATTTTTTTACTTTCTCCAATATATTTTAGAGGATCTGTTATATCTATAATTGTTTTTGTATCCAATCTACTTGTCACTTCTTTATTTTTCAAAACAACTTCAACAAAAGGGATTTTCTTGTTCCAAGCCTCTGTTGCTAATTGTGCGGTTAAATTGTGAGCCTCGCTCCGAATCATTGGATTTTTTGTTCTTCTTTGATCTGTCAAATAAGTCATTACTTGTTGGGCTGTGGGACATCCAAAACTTCTTAAGACTCTTTCTTTGCTTATTTCTTCATTTAATGCAATCCAATAAGTTATGTTTGCAAGTCTTCTTATCCCGTGATCTAAAAATTTAAATCCATCTTCAAAATTAATTCTCATATTTGCAGAAGCAGATAAATCCCGGCCATAATACATTTGACAATTAGATAATCCTGTAACACTAAGTCCCATAAGATAATTTCTTACAGACATTGTTTGTTCTTCTGCTGTCGGATTTCCATTCTTTGAATCTTTGTGAGGCATTGCAGATGAACCTTTTTTTCTTTTTGGATTTGAATTTACAAAAATATTTCTGTCATCGCCTCTTCCTTGTTCAAAATATCTCGCTATATTATTTAATGTTTCTCCTGTTCTCGCCATTGCATATGTAATATCTGCTTCAAATTCTAAACCTGGAACTTGGGCAGGAGCATCCATAAAATTAATTCCCAGAGTTTTACAATATTCTTCTTGTAATTTCATTCCATCTATTTTTAAAGCTGTTGCGGAATGGTGATTTCCTGTTGCATCAGCCCATTTGCCAAATATTGAATTTTTATATACAAACTTCATAAATTTTAAATTTGATTGAAGCATTTCCGCATAATGACTTAAAGGTCTTCCTGCAACGGTGGGTAAAGCGTCATACAAATGAGTTTGGTCCATATGGGGGATATTAATCCATTCTAAAGACTTTTCTATTAAAATATCCCTTAAGTTTTCTATAGAATCTACAATTACTTCAAGAGATTCTTTTAATTGAATTGCTTTTGTTGGTTGAGTTGTGTCTGCACTTGTTTTCCCTTTATTTATATGTGTTCCAGCATCTTTGCTTACTTTTTCTTCTAAAGATTTATTTAATGCAATTATATCATGTCCTGTTTCTTCTTCTATCTCTCTTATTCTATTTGGATTTATATATTTAAGAGAAGCTTTTTCATATATTTCATTAGCACATTCTGGAGGGATTATATCTGGATATAAAGAAGAAAGAGTTAAAGCTGCTTGACCTTGCACTTTTAAACCATATTCAAAGGTTTTTTCATCCCCCCAAATATCTACCATCTCTTTTGTACCATACCTTCCTGCAGCTAAATTAGAAGGTTTTGGTTTGTAATCTTCTGTGAATCTGGGTCTTGGAAGTGTCTTTTCCATAATTTTTTATTATTTTTTAGTTTTTATTTATTTGTATGTTGTCTTGAAATGCAATAATCCTTATAAATTACTCTTAGGTTTTTGGAATATGGAACTCGTAGCATTACTTTCAACCGGAAAAGGAACATGGGGGCAGGTTTCTGGATTAATGAAATATGGAGAGTGGGATAATATAACAATTCTTGGAGATGAATTTGGGACAGGATTTACTCATGAAAAGAAATTTGAATTTATTAAGATTGACTTAAAGAATAAAATAAAAGAATTGAGGGAGGAATTCTCTAAAAAACTAAAGGGAAAGATAAACGGTACAGAAGTTGCGCTTTCTATTGCAAGCGGAGAAGGCAAGGAACACATGGCTTTAATTTCTGCCTTGCTTAATCTGCCTGTTGGAATAAGATTTGCTGCA
>JBDRJG010000023.1:0-40187 GCA_043815085.1 Candidatus Iainarchaeum sp.
TAGTATTCTTTTTCCAGCTCTTTTGGGGGGAATAGGAGGTTTGACTAGAGGTTTTGTAGGATTACTTAAAGCGCTTTCTTTAAGAAGAAAAATATTGTGGGGATATTATGGAATAACTGTTTTAGTTGCTGTTGTTATAGGGACTTTTACAGGATTGATATTTAATTTTGATTATAGATTGTCTTTGCTTGCAGGTTATGCAGGAACAGATATTCTTGAAGGAATCTACAAGAGTTTTGCAGTCCAGAAAGTTTATGTTGGAAGTGCAAAAAAATAAACCAGATAAAACAAAAATAAAAAATGACAAATTATTATTTAGTACAGATTTTGCATGGAATATTTATGATAGAACTAATTTTAGAAATTTTGATTGGGAATCTATAAAAAGGGTTAAAAAAGAAGCAGATAATTTATGTCTTAGCAAGAATGAGGCGTATAATATTCTTGGGGAAAATGCTATAAAATTCTTTAATCTTTAATAGAAGAATTATCCCTCAATTTTTTTGCTAATTTAGCAAGCTCTTCATCGTCAGCTCTCTCCCCCATTAGTGTTGTAATATATCCTTCATATTTTTCAAAAAATATTTTTTTATCTGCCCAGGCTTCTACAAATTTCCCCTTTAGCCCGTGTAAAGGATACAATTTTATGTGAACATGATCTATCCCCATACCTTCCATTATCATAGCAACCCGTTTTACTCCTAATTTTCTCTCAAGAAGTTTTGCAATCTTTTTAGAGACCAACATGAAACTTACGTATTCATTATCCGGCATATCAAAGGCATCAGAATGATAATGCTTCTTTGGAACAACCAAGGTCATACCTCTTGTATTTGGATGATTATCTAAAAAAGCCAGAAAATCTTCGTCTTCATATATTTTATGGCAAGGAATTTTCCCGCGTGCTATTTTGCAGAAAACACAATCTTCCATATTTGTTGAGTGCTTTTTTATTTTTATATATCTTTCCTTCCCGATATCTTCCCACTGTTTTGGAGTTTGGGATATAGGTAGAAGAAAAGATAGTTATCTGAGTAAAATCGTGCATGTTTAATGGGAATTTCAAGTCCTAAAGAATTAAATATATAAAGATTCTTAACAAAAATAGTTCATGAAGATAAATAAAAATTATTCTGGGATTATAATTGAAAACCCGGAAGGGAATCTTCTTTTTCAATTAAGAGATAATAATCCAAAGATTCCAAATCCAAACAAATGGAGTCTATTTGGTGGGGGAATAGAAAAAGGAGAAACTCCATTACAAGCTATAAGAAGGGAAATCAAGGAAGAATTAGGAATTAATCTGAATCCTAATAATTTAAAGCTCCTTTTTAAAAAAGAAATCCCCTTATGATGCAAAAATAGATGACAAGCTTGTTTCTATATTTTCAAGGAAGAGGACCGGGCCGAAAAGTGCAAAGAAGAAAAAGAAGGACAAAAAAAGCAAGAAGAAGTGATTAATCCTCTATGTAAAATTGAATATGCTTTTAAGTCTTCTAAGGGAGTTTAATAATTTGCTCGAATTCTTATATTGAATGTATTTTATAGATTTGATAAGGTTAGAAGTTTCTTCGCCCTCTTTTATAATCTTTTCCTTATCACTCTCATAATCATTCATTGATGAAATGGACATCATACCATTTTCATAATACCATCCTATTTTGTCTTTTGGAATCAATTTATTATTATAATCAAAATATGATTTTCCCATTTTAATAAAATGGCATTAGTGTTTATAATATTATTTAATGGGGTTGTTGTATAAGTGGATGAAGAAGTAAGAAATATATAGCAAATTATTTAAATTTCATAACTCATTATTTTCTACGGAAAAATACCCAATAAAGGCTGCAGAATATGAAGTATTCAGTGCAAATATGACTATGGACACAAGAGTGACAGATAAATATATTGGTGATAATCTGTCTGCCTGTAAACATTGCCAGTGTCATTGCAGAACATGCCTTGGAGGAATGGCTCCAAAGATTGCAGAAATAATCTGTGAGAAAGATGCGGAAAATGTACTAGAATCCCTTTTAGCAGCTTAAATAAATCTTTTCTAAAGAATTTAAAAGGTAAAGAACTAATTATAACTATGGAAAATAGAATCAAATTGGATTTTTGTGAAATTGTCTTTTCTTCAGAAGATTCTTATATAGAACATGAAAAAAGATTAATTGAAGAATCTTATAAATTTAATAAAGACTTTTTTAGAATTGAAATTCCTTTTTTTGAAATTAAAATAGTTTATTCAAGGGAAGAATTTAATAAAATATGGGATTCTGATACCCCAAATTATGTTTCTGCTTTTGCCAAGGATGATAATATTGTCATCTTCTCCTATAGTGTTTTTGATAAAGAAACAAAATGGAAAAAAGAAAAATTCAAAGAGGCATTAATACATGAAATTAACCACTTATTTTACCAAGAATTGAGAGATGATGAATATGATCCCTTATGGCTCTCTGAAGGCTTGGCCACATTTATGCAGCATGGCAGAAAAAAACATGAATATAAAAAGAAGTTAAAAATAACCAAGCAAGTTTTAAATCAGAAATTTGAGGAGATCACTCTTAATATTTATCAGGTTTTTACCCTTTTTGCTGAATATTTAATCCTGAAATTCGGAGAAGACAAAATATTAGAGCTAATAAAAAATCTGAAAGAAGGAAAAGAATTAAATGATTCGTTCAGAGAGATTTACAATAAGGATTTTGATGAATTGATTGAAGATGCTAACAGATACCACAAAATTGCTTGAGGTTAAGAATTTCAAGGATGCATATCAGGATACAGAAATCCCTAATTGTAAATACCTAAAAATCAAGGCTCCTACAGCTGTACAATTTGAATTGACCTCTGGATGCAATCAAAGATGCATATTTTGTCATATTTAAAAATCCTAATTTAAGATATAGGAAAGAAGAATTCGGGGGGATTGTAAAACTTAAACTAAGAACAATGCTCATTAATAAAAGCCAATATGAATTAATTGATAAAATAAAGAAGGTTTTAATCTACAGCAAATTAAACAATAAGGAAAAAAGGATGGCAGACAAATTAATAGAAAATAATATTCTTTTAAGAGTGAATTTAGACAGGGCAAAAGAATTAGGATATTCTTCTTAATCTACTTTGGATTGTTCTGGGGGTTGTTGTATAAGTGGATGAAGAAATAGAAACCGAAAAGTGTAAATAGTAAAAAATATAAGCCTATTTATGGTAAAAGTAAATTTTGTATGGTCATTTATTTATGAATTTGCAATTCATAATACTACAGTTAAAGAAGAATTTAATTATGAAGAATATGAGAATTTTATCAACTCGTTTTTAAATAAAATTAAACCTCTTTGGAAAAAGAAGGAAAAAGAAATATTCCCTTATTGTGAAGAAATAACCGGATTAAAATGGAAAAAGAAGGAAATTCCTGCTTATATTATAAAGATTAGTTCTTTAATGCCCATATCGGATCCATTAACTATCCCCATTCAATTAGAATCTGAAAATAGAACAAATTCTTTATCGCCAGACAGATTTATTGATATGCTGATTCATGAGATTATTCATAATTTATTTATTCAAAATGAAAAAGAGACTGGAGATTATTTTGATTTTATAATGAAAAAATACAAAGATGAAGATTTTGATACTTCAATACACCTGTTGCTTCATGCAATCCATAAAAAGATATTCCTTAAATATTTTGGAAAGGAAAGATTAGAAGAAGAAATAGAAATGAATTCATTTTATCCAGCTTACAAGAAATCCTGGGAAATTGTTAATGAGAGGGGAGAAGACGATATAATTCAGGAATTTAAGAATCATATTAAAGGATTACCCAAGGAAAATGCATAGAGTGGTATTTCATCTTCTTGAGTTATATCAATTAATTTAGATAATTTATCATTATCAAAACCCCCTATTGCACAGCATCCGATTTTTTCTTTTTCTGCAAGTAAAGAGATATTTTGCCCAATATGTCCTGCTTCTAAAAGTGCAAACCTGTAGGCATTTGCTCCATACTTGACTTCTGTTCTGCTAATCACCCCGTTTAAGATTATGAAATTTGAATTTCCTTTATATGACTCTCCAAAAATTGCAGATGAATCCGAAGAAACATCTTTAGCTAATAATTGTTCTAGTTGATTATCCTTAATATTATAATGATACAATCCTTTATCTAACCCATTAGTATTATTATTTAATAAATAGGCTTCTATGGGATATCGTGCACCTGCAGAAGGATAAAATCTTCTTGTATCCTCATTTTTTTCTCTTGGATTTTTTAAACCCAAGGAATAAAAAAGGATTTTATTTAATGATTCTAAAGAAATAGGTGAATCTTTAAAATCCCTAATAGAATTTCTATTTATCAATAAATTATAAAACTCTCCATCTCCCTCTGGAATCTTTAATTGTATTTTTTTCATCCTAGGATAGGTTTTAAAGAATATCTTAATCCAATTAAGAGGGGTGTTGTAATTATCAATTAAATTGGCTTCTTCAAATTTAAATTTTGTTTGTTTGTATATTCTTCTTATAGAGTTTATCATTTTACATAAATGGATGGGGTGTTTTATTTATCTCCCCTTCTTTTAATTCTAATCTTTCACTAAAGTAACAGGGAAATGCTTCATCTAAAAATAAAGGATGTAATTGGGGGTTTATTGCTTTTATTACAAAAAATCCTGCATCTTTGAATGCTGGTGCAGTTAAATCTACATAATAACTATCTACTTTCTTATCCTTCAAATGTCTTACTATATCCTTTTTATCCTTAACTGAAGAATTAATATCTCTAAACTCTTTTAGAGAAGTGGACTTAAGCATATAATCTAATTCACAAATTTTATCTATATTATACCAGTAAAATCCTCTGTCCTCAACTTCTTTAATATCTTCTACAGAAGATATTTTTGGTTTTCCTTTCTGTATCCATAAATTCCTAATCCAATTTCTAACTTGTTGAGATTCTCTTATTGAACCTAAAATGCCTTCTTTAGGATTTAAGGATGCTTTTAATCCTACTGAAACTGCAGGTCCAAGTTCTGTCCTATCAATATTTAAACACATAAAGCTGGGAATTCCCAAATCGCTGGTTGTCTCAAAAACATGCAAATCTAAAAGATATCTTCTAAAATAATTAACAATCTCTGAAAAGTTTCTATCTAAATTAATTTTTGGCAATTGTTTTTTGGAAAGGTAGGATACCATATAAGAATCTCTTTCTATATTCTCCATTATCCCTGAATAAAAAGCTTCTTCTAATGTCTCATTAGTTGCTGCTCCGGTACTGACTCTTGGTCTAATCATAGGTTCATCTTCAAAATTAAAATCAACATAAACTAATTGTGCTGGGATTAATATTTCAGAATTATTCGAGATATCCTTGCCTTTAACCCATCTTAATTTTGAATTTTTAACTTTCTCTATATATTCATTCTTTCTAAATCCTAAATCACAATCCCTAAAATTAATGAACAATGAAGGATTCAACGCAGAGTCTTTGAGCTCATTATAGGGTCCAAAGCAAAAATCCTGATGAGGATTATCCAGGCAATATCTTTCTAAATATTCTCCCAATGATTTAATTTTGGCTAATTTTTTGTTTTTATCAAGAGAAGAACTTTCATATTTTCCTTCTTGAGAAATACAAGAATATTGAAAAAATTTAGGTTCATCAGTAAAATTAAATGCTCTCCTAATTACTCCAAGGCAGCCTTTATCTTCAAGTGTCTTAAACTTCTTAAGAGTCTGTTCCAAGCTCATACTTATTCGAGTACGTTTTCAACCATTTCTGCAAGTTTTGATTCCTTTCCATTCAAAGAAGCAGATGCCCCCTTGCTTCCTTTGCATCCATAGCATCCACCCCCACAACTCTTACAAGGAGCTGAACAAGGCTTTCCATAAATGGCATTATCTTCAGTTGCAAGATATGCTGCAGACTCTATATAATCACTTTGGTCAAACTGTTTGATTTCCATGGTTTTAGTACGTGTTTAATTTATTTAAACTTTATTGTGAATCAGAATAAGGTATCTGAGGTACCATCACCTCACTCAAAATTGAGTATTCCAAAGTTTAAATAGCTTTATGTTTTTTGAGAATTTATCACATTAAACAATCTTTAAAAGTAAGGATTCTATATTTATTTAATAAATAAAACTAAAAACACTAAATTAAGATTAGGGGAAAGGGGGTGTTTGGGGGAGGGGGGAAATACTTGAAGGGGAAAAAAGGAGAGTCCCGAACACTTTTGTCTTGGTTACTCCATTCGCCTGCCTTTTAGAAATATTTATAAAACTTTTTTATCAACCTTTTATCATGGAATTAGATTGGGTATTAGTAATTGGTGGTTTCGTGAACATGTCTCTAAGTGCTGGAGTTGGTTTTAATATTGGTTCTTTCGATAAAACTATTGGAATGCTATCAAAAGATCCTCTTAGGTATGATCAATATGAAGAATCCATGAAGAATAAAAAAAATAATAGTACAAAAGATTTCTTGGATTATTATGTGGGAATGCCTGGTAGGTTTGTTGCGTATAAGATTTTTGATAATCCTAATGTTTGGAAATAAATTTCTTTATCCGCCCTTAATCTAATAAATTATATTGTTTTATTATCTAGTGGAAGATGTTAAGTTATCTCGGTAAAATCCTGCGTTTGTTCGGCTTGAGGTAATGAATAGTAATTATATATCAAAATGATGATGACAACTGTTCCAACCTATGCTTTTATGGCAGATGCTTTTATAGTTAGATGGAGGTATTGGATTGTGGGGGGTTGTTGGTTTGTGTGTTTGGATTGTTCTGGCGGTTGTTGTATAAGTGCATAATAAAATAACTTTTTGCTACTAAGTAAACACAATTCGCTCCATTAAAAATTTCAAATATATACTGGAAAAGTGTATATTAGAAAGACTATATTCAAGAATAATTTTTAATATTTTATATTCGATAAAACACCTCTTTTTAATTTACTTCATTTAAACTAAGTAATAACAAAAATATGTTTTCTCGACGATAGTAAGGCTTAATAATGGTTTTTTCTTAAAAATAATTAATAAAAAATAAATAAAAATTACAAAACTTTTTAAAATGCATAAGATTTCAATTTTAATTCCAGCATACAATGAGGAAAAATCAATTTGGAAATGTATAAATTCATGCCTTATTCAAACAAGAAAACCTGATGAAATAATAGTTGTTAATGACGGCTCAACAGACAGAACTCTTGAAATACTTAAAAAATACCTTGGAAAAATAATTATTGTTAATTTAAAAAAGAATACAGGAAATAAATCCAAAGCGCAGGAAATTGGATTAAGGTTTGTGACTGGGGATATTTTTATTACAACTGATGCTGATACTTCTCTGCACAGAAATTTTGTAAAAAAAATTGAAAAAAGTTTTGAAGATAAAGAAGTTTCTGCTGTTTGTGGATTTGTAGAATCAAATAAATGTAACTGGATTACTAATGTAAGGGAAATTAATTATTTAATTGGACAGACAATATACAAAAAAGCCCAATCATATATTGAAGCCTTGTTTGTGCTGGTTGGATGCGGTTCAGCATTTCGAACAAAGAATTTTAAGAAAATTGTAACTTTTGATCATGATAATGTAACAGAAGATTTAGATTTTACCTATAAACTAAAACTTGCAGACCAAAAAATAGTACTCCAGGAAGAAGCAATTGTATATACACAAGACCCTAATAACCTAAAATCCTATTTTAGGCAATTATACAGATGGTATTCTGGAGGGTGGTATTGTTTAAGAAAAAATATCTCTATTTTAAGAAAGCCAAATCATGCACTAATATTATCTTTGATTTATCTTGAGAACATAATCATGGGAGGAGCCCTTCTTCTCTCCCCATTACTTTTATTATGGAATGTAAAATATTTTTTAATGTTTCTTGCTTTTACATGGTTTATTGTGGGATTATCAGCTACTTATGGAATTCTTAAAACAAAAAGATATAATTTATTTTTTTATATCCCCCACCAATATGTTCTTGCATTTGGAGAACAAATTATATTCTTTTATACTTTCTTTAAAGAGATTATTTTAAATAAAAAAAATTTAGTTTGGTATAAAGCAGACAGGTACTAAAATGATATATCCTACTGGGGGAATAAATTTGATTGTAAATATACTGATATTAGTTATACATAAAATTAAAAAAGGTGTGTCTTTTTTATTCAAAAATGAAACCAAGATTAATTATCTCGATAATCATAATGCTCGTTATTATAATTCTAGCAATTAGTAGTTTAAATTTTTTAATAAAAGATGCAAAATACTCTGTTTATAAAAATTCCTGCAAAGTGGTTTATCATCAGACAAGTGAAAGAAATATAGTGCTAAGGATAGATGATATTCAAGCTTATTATTTAAGGGATATTCAGACTAGGATAATTCAAGATGCTTTAAACATGAATAAAACACTGTCATTAGCAGTAATTCCTGTGGGGTTGCTTGATGATAAAATATTATCCCAATTTTTAAAAGAAAATAGATGCAAACTTGAAATTGGATTGCATGGATATGATAATACAGAATTTGAATTTTTAGATAGTTCATATAAAGAAGCAAATGATAAGATAAAGAAAGGATTAAAAATCTTAGAAGAGATAGAGCCGAAAGTTATAACATTTATTCCTCCAAATAATGAAATCTCGGAAGAAGGGAGAAAGGCTGTTTACAACAACGGATTAAAGGTAATTTCCTCTGGATTCGAGAACAGAGAATTTGGATTTTCAGTTTCAACTTATGATTGGGGAAATCATACTTTCACAAATTACAGGGAAGTCTTGGAAGAGTGCAAAAATGAATTAGACAGAAACGAAACCTGCATAATAATGATTCATCCACAGGATTATACTACAGATAATAAATTAGATTATGAAAAATACAATCAATATATTGAACTTTTAAATGAAATTAATGAATTAAATGCAACAGTTGTTACATTCAGAGATTTGTATTATGGAGATTTAGAGGATAATAGAATAATTAAATTAAATTAAGATTAAAGATTTACCATCTAAATCTGCTCCAGAATCTCTGGAAGAATGTATTTCTTGAAAAACAAGTTCCGCAGTCGCCTGAACAGGTTAGACAAGTTTCTCCATTTGCACAAACTTTGTCTCCACAGTAAGGACCTTTAACAGTGACTGACTGGCAGTTAGAAGAACAATAATTGCATGTTTTCCCATAAGAAGCAAGGCATATAATTCCATTTTGTGCTCCTTTATCACACTGCTCTCCTAATTCAGGAATTCCATTGCCACAAAGTGTAGGGCACACTCCACAATCTGAAGAACAAGTTGAGCATGTTTCTGCTCCATTACATGTTCCATCACCACAAGAAGGTTGAATCGGACAATCTGATAAATCTGCTAAATCAACTAAACCATCACAATCATCATCAATAAAATTATTGCAGATTTCTGCTATAGGAGTTCCTGAAGTACATGTATTTACTATTGCTCCATTTACACATTGTGTTTGTCCTGTAGAAACACAAGCTCCAACTCCACAATTAGTTATTGTTTGAATATAATTCTCATCTGCTTGTCCATTGCAGTTTTCATCTATCCCATTACAGGAATTATCAGATGCTCCTGGATGAATTGATGCATCATTATCATTACAATCAACATCATTTTCATAACCATCGTTATCTATATCTTTATCTTCAGGGGGGGAATTGAGAGATTGATAGTATTGCTCAACAGTCATAAGTGTGTATCCCTCTTGTTTAAGCTGGTTTGCATAATTTTTTATTTGATTTGATTTATAAGTGTCAAAAATTGGAGAATTATCAGTTCCAGTATTAAAATCTTGCATATGATAAAGAACTAATGCAACTCCATATTGATTTATTTTTTGGTCTATTTCTGATTTAAGAACACTATAATCTTTGTAAACACAATTTTTTCCCTCGTCCCCATCTCTGCATAAAATAATCTGGTCCTGAATAATTAAAACATCATTGCTTTGTGTTGGATTCATTTCAACAGGATTATAAAGAGTGTGAAATCCTAATGCTTTTAATACATTTATAGTATCTAAATTTGCTGAACCAAAAGGAGGTATAAAACTTTTTGGAAAATCTCCTATAGACATCATTAAATCATTTCCCATTTTTATTTGACTATATTGAATATTATAATTTTCATTTTCAAAATAAAGTTCATGATCATAACCGTGTTGTGCAATTTCTATATTTGGATATGCATCCCATTTTTGAATTCTTGCTATTATTCTATCTCCTGCACCCCAAGGATCTGTAATTCCTGAAGGAATTACTCCTAATGTCACAGGAATATTATTATCTATGTGAACTTGTACAATAGATTCCTGAATATCCTCTAACCACCAAACTTGAAAATCATCCATTGCAAACAAAACTGTTTTTTCTGCAGAAACAAAAGTTAAACTGAATAAGAATACGAACAAGAGTGAAAGCAATATTTTATTTTTCATTGTGCTCCTAAATTAATATTACCTTACAAGTAGTCATTATAAATGTTGTTTATCCGCAAAAAGTAGTGAAAACTAATTCCAAAATATTTGAGATGGAGTAATTATTTGTTTCCAGGGACCTTCTGGAACATCTGAAAAATCCACAAACTGCCAGTCCACAATGTCTATATCTTCTAAATTTAAATAATCTCTGACTGCAGGAGAGATATCTAAACCAGCATGATTATTTATTTTATTTTTCGGTTCGCTGTTTCCAAAAACATAATTTATATCATTTTCATTAAAAGGGCCAACATCTTCCCACTGAGCATAAGCAATAATATTTCCTTTTGTTATTTTTATCCATCTGTTTTTCAACATGGATTCTGTTTCAGTATAATTTTTTTCATTAAACCAGTATATTTTATTTGAATTAGATTTTCTATTTCCATTTTCATTAAAATCATTATAAGGAAGTGCAAAGTAAAAAGGATTTTCTTCTGGAATAAATCCCACAGGATAATATTCATTCCTATTGTAAGGAGCATCAATTCCTCCAAAATGTTCCTGCCAGTTGTCATCCCATGCACTTGCTTTATTTGATATAAATTCATTTTCTTCATTTGCACTTTCTCCAACCCAAAAGAAAGTTACAGAGATATCTTTATGAATTGGATAATCAGATATTTCTGGAATTATTTCAGAAACATCTTTGTCTTGATTACTATTAAATGAATTTTGTTGAAAACTGTTAAACAAAAAATAATCCAATAAAAAAAAGGATATAACTAAAAATACCACAAAAAAGAATAATTTCAATTTTTTCATTTCAATGAAATAAATGTGCATTATTTAAATATTGTTCAAATATTGGAAAAAGACATACTCTTCAATTTTTTATTCATCAAGATTAAGTAATGACAAAAAGCATCTTCTCGAATATAAATATTTAAAAAGTATATAATGTTTGTTTTACTATGAGGTTAAGAGGTGATAGGATTGGTGTAAAAAGTATTTTATTAACTTCTATCATCTTTTTTAGTTTAATTATTTCTTTTGGAGGCGTGAGTGCTGTTATTCCTGGGAGTTATTGTCCAGATATAGATGCAACAACTTCATGCGATGGATCAGATTTTCCTTGTTCAGATGGATTTCAAACTTGTTTAGAAGGAAACATTTGGGGTGATTGTTCAACACAAGGAGATTGGTGTGGAAGTTGTGAGGATGAATGTGATTCAGATCCTTTTGAAGGCAATTATTATACTTATGATTTTTCTAGTTTACACAAATATTGTGATGCAGATGGAGAATGTCCAATCTTTCAATGCAATTACCAACATGTTTGCGCAGACGGAGATTTATTTGATGGTTGGCCAATAGGGGTAATTGTAGGATGTGCTGCTGAATGTGACAGCCCAGATGATTGCGATTCTTATTGTAGTGCGGGAGAGATATTTCATTTTGGTGGAACTTGTGCTATTTTCACAGATTGTAGTTGTGCTTATGAAACTAAAGACTGTGATGATTTAGATGGTTGGTACTATATAGGTAACACACGATGGATAAACTTGGGGGAATGTACTGAAAAAGAACAAAAAGAACAAGAATCTAGAGATTATTATTGTGATATAAATGCAGGAGGAGGATGTAATTACGATTCTGGTGAAACAAGGTGGATTGATACTGGAGCTACAAGAAATAAAGAGGATGGAACAATATGTGGCAGTTCATCACAGGGTAATTGTGATGGAGATGATACTTGTCAAGCAGGAAGTTGTGAAGATAATATATTTCAAAATGGCGTAGAATGCAGGCCTGTTGCTGATATTCAATGTGATATTCCAGAATATTGTGATGGTATAAATTATAATTGTCCATCTGATGAATTTGAACAGGTAGGAACACCATGTGATGATGGGTTATTTTGTAATGTTGGAGAAACTTGTAATGAGAATGGAAATTGTGCTGGCGGAACAGAAAAAGATTGTTCTCTTCATGATATCTTGGGGATAGCAACTTGTACAAATAACCCCGATCTTAATCCTTTTACATGGGATTCTAGAGAGGCATTCATTTCAGGATGCAATGATGAAGAAGATTTGTGTACAAGTGGAGATTTAACAATAACTCATACTTGTAATTTTGATACTTGCAATGCAGAATGCGATTCTCAACATGATTGTTCGGATACAGACTGTGGTGATTCAGATGAATGCTATAATGGAAAGTATAGAGATTATGATAATCCATCAAATAGTTGTAATTCAGATTGTTCATGTACACAAAATTTATGTGAAAGTTTTACGGAAACAGGAACTGATGCTGATCAGGATGGAGTTGATATCCAATGCGGTGATGAATGTGATAATGACGCTAATAAAATAGTACCTGGGATATGTGGATGCGGTGTTCCAGATGTTGATACTGATAGTGATGGGGTTTTTGATTGTGAAGACAATTGTATAAATACTCCAAATCCAAATCAAGCAGATTGTAATGACAATGATGTAGGAGATGCCTGTGATAGTATAAATCCAGATGCAACAGAAATTTGTGATGGAATAGATAATAATTGTAATGGACAAACTGATGAAAATTTAATAAAACCAGCGGATAATATATTGGGTTTGTGCTTAGATAATACCCAAACTTGCTCAGATGGGGTTTGGCATGATGATGAACATAATTATGTTCCTACAGATGAATTTTGTAGCGACGGTGAAGATAATGATTGTGATGGATTAATAGATTGTGAGGATCCTGATTGTACTGATGAAACTTCTCCTATAACAATAAAAACATATGGATTACCCCTTATAGAGGAACCTACCGGTGGATATCCTAAATGGATAACATCACAAACACAAATAACTTTAAGTGCAACTGATCCTCAAGGAATAGAGGGTGAATGTGTTTCTGGATTAGATGAAACATATTATAGAGTTACTCAAGTTGATGATAGATATTGTTGGGATGAACAAGGATGGAATTGTCAAGAAGCAGAAGGTTCAGGAGATTTTTTAATTTATGAACCTGTTATAAATATTTTAGATTATTCATGTCATTTAATTGAATATTATTCTGTTGATAATAAAGGAACTATAGAAACAATCAAAAAACAATGTGTCTTTGTCGACAACATCGGTCCTGTCACAAATAAAACCGTTGGAGAAGTAAAAACAAAATGGTTTCCAGATAACTTTACTGAAATGAGTTATTTTTATCCTGAAGAGACTGCTCATTGCTGGGATGGAACCCTAGATGAAATTGAATGTTGGAAAGTTACATTAGAGACTCAAATAAAAATGGAATGTTATGACCCTGCACCCCATCCTGTTGGATTTGAAGAATTATGCTTTAAGGTTGATTGGGATGGGACAGATATAACAAATGAGTATTGTGGTGAATTAACAAAAGAATATTGCTGTGTTGATTATAATATAACTGAATTTTATTTCCATGAAGAGAGTGAACATAATTTAGAATATTATTGTGAAGATAAATTAGGAAATAGACAATATGACGAAGAGAAATTTAAAGTGTTTGGAGAAATATATATAATAGATTTAGAGAAAAAATGGAATTTAATTTCAGTTCCATTTAATCCTTTGAATAAAACACCAGAAGCTGTTTTTAGTGAAATACAAGAAGATATTGGAGTTGTTTGGAGTTATGATGCAGAAATGAATAAGTGGTATGTTTATCGACCTGATTCACCTTTAACAAATGATTTAGAAGAAATTAAAACAGGATTAGGTTATTGGATAATGGCTTTAGATGATGCCACTCTGAATGTTGGTGGAAGTTTGCTTAGCCCAGGACCAATTGTTCCTCCAAGCAGGAAAATTGTAAATGGATGGAATTTAATTGGATATTATGGAACAGATCCTAATTCTCAAGATGCTTATTGTGCATTGTTCTCATTAGTTGATACTTCAATTGGTTTTCCAAGATGGAGTTCTTTATGGGGATATGAAAGCTCATACCCTCCCGGATTTGTTCAATTGGATTTTTTTGGAGAGCCATATACTAAAACTGGAAAAGGATATTGGTTAGAAATAGATGTAGAAGATGAATATGCTCCAGCTACTGGATGTATTTATCCTTCTTGGTATAACCCTCTTACTAACTAAATATTTTTAAAGATTAATTTTAGTTTTAATAATATGGAAAAAAAGAGTTTGTTTATTTTTGTTTTTTTAATTATTTCCATTGGTTTTATTTCTGCAATTCCGGGAATTCCTCATCAGTTCTATGGAAATGTAGGGGTAAATGGACAACCCTCTGATGATATTCTTGTTGCAAAGATAAATGGCAAAGAATATTCCACAATAATTAATAATGGATTTTATGGTGTTAAACCAAATACTTTTTTTGTAGAAGATCCTAATGGAGATAATCTAGGAAAAACCATAAATTTCTTTGTTGGAGGAAAACCAGCAGGAACTTATGTTTTTGAAAATAACAAACTTACTAAATTAGATTTTTCTTTAACAACAACCTGCGGAGACGGTTATTGTTTAGGTGATGAAACTTGTTCAAGCTGCGAAATTGACTGCGAGATTTGTACTGAGCCTCCTGAAATTTTTATAACTTCTCCTGAAAATAAAGTTTATGATAATCCAAAAATAGATTTGAATGTTTATTCTGACCAGAATATCTTAATTTGGATGTATTCAATTAATTCTCAAACTCCTCAGGTTTTTATTCCAAATATAACAATGACTTTGAATGATGGAAATTATGAGTTAAGAATTACTGGGATAAACACTGCTTATCAAACTAATTCAAAAATAATTTCTTTTATTGTTGGCATTCCATATGATTATTGCGGTGATGGAATATGCAATAATGGAGAAACCTGTTCAATCTGCCCAAATGATTGTGGGGTTTGCTCAACAACAATAACAGAAACTTCATCTGGTGGTGGTGGAGGCTCATCAATTAAAAAACCAAATGTTACAACAAATGTTACCACATTATCAATAAATGAAAATGCAACCATCCAAACAGATGAAATTAATATCAATCAAGGAAATACAAATGAACAAAATGGGGATAATGAAAATAAGAATTTCTTTTCAAGAATAACAGGGGCTGTGATTTCTGCAGGAAAGAACATTAATATCTTCAAATTACTGCTTGGAGTTATAGTAATTATCTTTATTTTAATTTTTACATTTGTCCTCATAAAAAACAAGAGAAAAAGGCATTACATAAGCGACTATCATTAACTTTAAGTAATAACAAAAACCTATTTTCTCGACGACAACAATACTTAAAAAAGAAGTCACCATGAAATGGTTATGGAGATTAAGAAAGAAATGCTAAAAAAGGAGAATTTTGGATGCATAAATTTTAATTTTACCTATCATAGTTATATATATAACAGATTGTATAACAATAATCGGCAGAGTTTTGCTCTGCAACTGAGTCCATGCAGAAGCATTGGGAACAAAGAGTTAGAAGGAGGTTTAAAAAAATAATAATATGAAAATTAAAAAAAATATTTTACTAAGTTTAATCTTAGGAACAATGTTGTTAGTTAGTGTGACAGGAATGGTTAGTGCTTCGCCAACAATTGATGGAGTAATATCCTCTGGAGAATGGGATGGTGCAACTATTATTGATGTTGCAAATGGTATGGGTACTGTTTCTGTTATTGTAGATACAGATTACATCCATGTCTTGTTTGATGTTGTGGATTCAACTGATGCTCGTCTTGGACAGAACCAAGTAGGTAATGACAAAATAGGATTAAATATAAATCCTGGCCTTGGAGCATGGGGAAAACCCTATGATTTAGTATTCCAAACAGGTGCAGACCCAGCAGCATTTACAACTACACTTCCAACAGGAGTAAGTTCTGGAATGAGTGATGGTTGGTATACAGAATGGGTTATTAATGGAATACAATTGACTCTTCCTAGTGATGTTGAGACTAAAACAATTTATACTGGAAATAATAGAATTTCTGAATGGAAGTTCCCAGTATCTTCTCAATGTGGAGATATATTAAAGATAGGTGGAGCATGTGACAACCTTGCTGATGGTGGTGGTTCGTTTAGTTACCCACCTAGTTTATCTTGGAGTGATCCAATAGCAACATTTAAAGAAATAGAAATAACTTGTCCACCTTGCGAATTAATCATAACAGATCCAACAGCTAACGATTGGTTTGACAGCGAGGCTGTTGAAATAAAATGGACATTGAGCGAAGGTTGTACTCCTATTGATTATTTTGATATATGGTATGAAAAAGATGGAGATTGTAATCCGGATTCAGGAAGTTGGTTTGATGTTGCATACCATCTTGCTCCCGGAGTTGTACAAAATCCTATTTTTCCAAATTACCATTATCTATGGGATAGACCTTTAGAAAGCGGACAATATTGTGTTAAAGTAAAAGTCTCTTCAAATGGTGCAAGAGATGTTTCAGAACAGTTCAATGTTGATTTAGCTCCACCTGAAGTATCTTTATCAGTAGGAACTCCTAAAGTAGGAGAATGTGCTGAAGGAGAAACAGGAGATTGTTATGTAAATCAGGACACAGAAATAACATTAACTTGTGCTGATAACAATCCTAGTGCTCCTTGGCAATCTGGTGTTGATAAAATTGAATACAGATACAGTGTTGATGGAGGTGAATTTACAGCATGGTTGACTTACAATGGTGCATTCAAATTCCCTGAAGACACAAACCATTTGTTAGAATACAGATGTTTTGATAATGTGGGAAAAGTAGACAGTGAAAGTAAAGCTTTTATTGTTGATACTGTTGCTCCGACAATTACAAGAACAGTTGGAGAACCAAAAATATGCAATGGGGAAAGCGAATGTGATTTATATGTAGCCACAACTACTGAGATTTGCGTAACTTCAATTGACCCACAACCACATCCTGTTGATGATGTTCAGTTAATATGTGAATATTACTGGGGAGATGATCCTCAGGAACTTTATCCAGGACATGGAGTATATCAAGTAGACCTTGGTGTAGGTGGAACAGGGTGCTTTTATTATGCAGAAGATTCATATCATACATTAACATGTAGAGCAACTGATGCTTTAGGAAATACTAATGAAAGTGTATGGTTTGATATTGTAGATGCGAAAGCTCCAAATACAGATTTAGGATATACTGAACCTTTATATGCAACTCAGACATCCGTATGGATTAATACTGCTACTGAAGTTGTATTAACAGGAACAGATTCAGAACCTCACCCTGTAGGGGGTGTTACAACCCACTATAGATATAAAATTGTAGACGAAATGTATTGTTTGGAAAGACAATCCCAAGAAATAATTGATTTAATTGATTGGGGGGAAATTATCTTCCAAATTTACACTGAACCTTTTGGTATTCCAGAAGAATCATGTCATGCAATTGAATACTATTCTGTTGATGTATTAGGAAATGAAGAATTGCATAAATATGAATTTGTATTCGCTGACCATACTCCGCCTGTACTTAATAAAGAAGTTGGAAAACCAAGCCACGAATGTACTGAATTAGATTTATTCGATGTTTGTGAAGATAGTTGGGATTGGAAAGTTACTATGGCTACTCCAATTTACCTAAGTTGTGTAGATTCACAACCACACCCATCAGGAGTAAAAGAACTTTGTTACAGAATACTATGGGAAGGTGAAGAAATAGAACAATGGACTTGTGCCCAAGAGGATCATGTAACAGTCACATTCCAAGAAGAATGTGAACACACTTTAGAATTCTACTGCGTAGATAATGTTGGTAAAACTTCAGAAACAGATTCAGAAGTTTTCAAAGTAGAAGGAACTTCTTTTGAGATTGATCTTGACAAAAAATGGAATTTAATTTCAGTTCCAGTAAACTTGCTAAGCACAGATGTTGAAGAAGTATTTAGTGATATTTCAGAAAACATTGAAGGTGTTTGGTCATATGAAGATGGAGAGTGGAAGGTTTACAAACCTGGTGTAATTGATGGTTTAACTAAAATAGTTCCTGGAAGAGGATATTGGGTTAAGACATCTAAAGCAACTTCACTTTTAATAGGTGGAAGTTTAATGAGCCCAGGCCCTACATTACCTCCAAGTATTCCTCTTGACAAAGGATGGAATCTTATTGGTAGATATGGACTTGCTGTAGATCAGCCAGCTTATTGTGCTCTATTTTCTTTAGTAGACACAACAATTGGACATCCAAGATGGAGTGCATTATTTGGATATAAATCTGGAGCATTCGTTCCTTTGAATACTGGAAGCTTAACTCATCCAGGTGAAGGATATTGGATTGAAATGGATGTAAAAGATTCTTATAGCACATCATCTGTTTGCTACGGATTCCCTTAAATTTATTTTTTCTTTTTCTTTTTTTTCTTTTTTTTACTCACAAGACGCAAGTATGCAATTTTTGTAAATAAAAGTAATAACAAAAAGTATTCTTTCGGTGACAATAATCTTTTTAAATGGATTGTTTATTGAATGAATATGAAAAAAGAAATCATTGGGGTTTTAACATTAATTTTTTTAATTAGTTTTGTTCTTGCGCTTGAATTGCCTCCAGAACCAATGGCATTTTATGGAAAAGTTACATATTCAAACGGAACAGCAATACCAAATGGTTATTATATAACTGCAAAAATAGGAACAGCTGTAAGCGGACAATGTGAGATTATTAATGGAGAATATGGAAAAGGGAAAAATACATGTGTTGTAATCAAAACATCAAGTTCTGCTTCAATTGTGGAATTTTTTCTTGGAAATATTAAATTAGGGGAACATACTTTTCAAAGTAAGGAAATCGTAAATTTTGATTTTATAACAGATTCTCTTCCTGCAAATTTTATTCCATTATCCAATGGAATTTGTGAACCATTAAAAGGAGAGTGTTCATATAATCTTATTGATTGCGATGCATCAAAAACAAATGTTTGTGCAGGAAATGGAAGATGTGATGTGGAAATAGGAGAAACATGCACTTTCACACCCCAAGATTGCGGAGTGTGTTCCTTTTGCGGAGATGGAATATGCAATAATGGAGAAATATGCTCAACTTGTGCAGGAGATTGTGGAGCATGCCCAGTTCCAACTCCCCCTTCTAGTGGAGGGGGTGGTGGCGGTGGAGGTGGTGGAAGTTCATCTAAAAAAACAACTACGAATTCAACAACTGAAACAATAACTTCAACGAGCTCGGATTCATCTGAATTAAATATTGAAATTGAAGACGAAGAAGCAAATAATCAAGATACAATAAACAACAGAGGAATAACAGGAAAAACAATTGAGGGAATAACTAATTTTGCAAAATCAGGATATGGAATTGCTCTCGGAGCTTTTATTGTTCTTCTCATAGTATCTATAATAATTAGTTCAAGAAGAAAAGCGAAGAAAAATAAGAACATAAAAAAGAAAGGTAAATAATTATAAAATTCACTCAACAGACGTAGTGAAAAAAATATATATTCTTTAAAACAAAAACATTTTTAAAGGGTTGTCACTCCGGAGTTAATATGATTAAAATGAAAAATAGAATAATTCTGGTCTTATCCTTGGTATTTATATTATTCTTTTTGCAGTTTGCTAGTGCTTGCCACTGCGGAGATGGAATTGTAAACCGGCCAACTGAACAGTGCGACCGGGGAGCATTAAATGGATTTTTATGCTGGGCAGGATACGGTTCAAGCTGTGATTATTGCTCAAACACATGTAAATTAAAAACAATTACAAATTATTGCGGTGACGGAATAAAACAAGAATGTGAAGAGTGCGATGATGGAAATACTGTTTCTGACGATGGATGTTCTTCTCTATGTAAAATTGAAGAACCTGAAGAACCAACCTGCACACACGACGTTGCAGTGAGATATTCTTATTCAAATTCATTTGGAACTGGAATTGCAGTTGGATATGAAAATGGAATATGGATAGAAGGAAATCCTGTAAATCTAGAAGAAGGAAATTATAAAATAAAATATTATATTGACAATAAAGAGGAAGCAGATGACAATGTTCATATAATTGTAAAAGTTGATAGCGGTATTCTTTTAGAAGAAAGTAAATTGATAGACAGTTATTCTTCAAAAACTATTAATTTGGATGTTTCTCAACTTTGTGGAACCCACACAATATCTGTCGAAATTGAAAGTGATGGTGACGAATGCAATTTAGAGGATAATTATGCATCAAGGGAAATTTATGTTGACTGCAATATAGAACCTCCGGCACCTGTTTGTGGAAATAATATTCTTGAAGAAAGTGAACAATGCGATGATGGTAACTCTGTTAATGGTGATGGATGCTCTTCAACCTGCCAATTAGAACAGAATCCTCCTGAACCCTATTGCGGGGATGGAATAAAACAAGAATGTGAAGAGTGTGACGATGGAAATAATGTAAATGGGGATGGATGCTCAAATATCTGCAAAACAGAAGAAAATGATGATGAAGATAAAGTAAGCAAAACTACTGAATTTGTCCAATATTGCGATACAAACTGGAAATGCACAGGATGGGGTGGATGTTCCAATAATGTTATGACGAGAAATTGCATTGATAAGAATCATTGTGATGTTGAATACAACAAACCCCTGGAACAAACAGACTGCAACTCCTTATCAAAGGTTTATGTTGAAAAGGAGAACAATGGAAAATATTTCTGGATTTTGTTTGGAATAGTCTTATTTATAATTTTAGTTATAATCATCATTAATCTGCTTAAACCACATTTTTCTTAAAAAAGAAAGCAATATATACTCCAAAAAAAATTATATTATATGCTTAATCTTATTTCTCCTGAATTAAGTTTTAGCCTAAAAAGAAGAAGATTGGAATGTTGGCTTGTTAAAGAAGCGCAAAAAGCAATAATGGAAATGGACATTCCAGAAGAAGAGAAAACTCAGATGAGTAAAGAGTGGGATAATTATTTCCTCGAATATATGCATGAGTATAATCAATATCAAAAGACTCAGTTAGACAAAATAATATATGAAGCATTAACGATATTAAACTAAAACCTTAAAAATACTGATTTCTCTGTTTTTATGTAGACTAGGTTGGCGGGTTAGCCCTCCGCTGCTTGCAAACGGGCTTTATGGCAGACTACGAGTAGGGCGTGATAAGTGCGTTAAAAAGTCTTTGTTCTGACGTTGACGCTTTGTCTGTTTTGATTTCGTAGATGCGAAATGGGTCAGGCCTTGATCGGAGCAGCCCTAAACACCTATTGGAATGCTTAACAGGTTGCAGAGCTGAGAAAGAATAAAGGTCAACTTCTTAACTCTCTTAAGGCAAACTACTCTGTCTACACTGAATTTATTCTAAATTTTGTTAATTATATATTAAAAGAAAAGATTATTAAATTGCCTAACCTTTCCTTAAAGATTATGGATAAAAAAGAAATGGTTGTAAACCCATATGAGGTTGAAGGGGAAGTAAACTATGAAAGACTTGTTAAAGAGTTTGGATTAGAGAAAATTGATGAGAAGATTCTTAAGAAAATAAAGAAACATGCTGGAGAGATTCATCCAATGTTAAGAAGAGGGATATTCTTTGTAGGAAGAGATTTGAACTGGGTCTTAGATGAATATGAAAAAGGAAACAAATTCTTTTTATATACTGGATGCGGGCCTTCTGGTCCAATACATATAGGACACTTAATGGTTTGGTACTTTACAAAATGGCTACAGGATAAATTTGATGTTGATTTGTATTTTCAGTTTACTGATGATGAAAAATTCTTGTATAAAGATTTATCTTATGATGAAATTCAAAAATGGGTGGAAGAAAATATGTTAGATGTTATTGCAGTAGATTTTAACCCAAAAAAAACCCATTTTATTGTTGATACAAAACATGCAGGGATAATGTATCCCGAAGCAATAAAAGTTGCAAAGAAAATAACCTTTTCAGCAATAAAGGCGAGTTTTGGATTTACAGAATCTTCAAATGTTGGAAGTATTTTTTACACATCAATGCAAGCTGTCCCTGCATTTTTACCATGCATATTAAAAAAGAAAAAAATGCCTTGTTTAATCCCCCATGCTGTTGACCAGGACCCCCATTTTAGATTAACAAGAGATATTCTTCCTAAACTAGGATATTACAAACCAGCAAGTATACAATGTTCATTTCTCCCTCCCTTGGGTGGACAAAATGGAAAAATGAGTAGTTCAGAGGAAATTAAAGGGATTCTCTCAACTGACAACCCTAATGAAGTTAAAAATAAAATAAACAAATATGCTTTTTCAGGTGGAAGAGCAACAATTGAGGAGCATAAAAAACTAGGGGGAAATATAGAATTAGATGTTTCTTTTCAATATTTAAAATATCTTTTTGAAGAAGATGATAATAAATTAAAAGAAATTGAAAAAAACTATAAATCAGGAAAGATGCTAACAGGAGAATTAAAAGAATACACTATTAAGAAAATTAACGAATTTTTAGCAAAACACCAAGAAAGAAGAAAACATGCAAAAAAAAGTATTTCTCAATATATGCTAAAGATATAAAAATAGGGATAAAAAGATAAGTGAAAAATATAATAATAAAAAGGAATAAAGTAGGACAGTTCTACTTAATTGCAACAATTATAATTGCAGGACTAATCATAGGATTTGCACTTATAAATAATTATTCCTCAAAAAAAGATCCAACAAATTTAAGAGAGCTTGCAGAGGAATTGAAAATAGAAGGGGAAAAAGTTCTGGATTACGATATTCTAAATTCTGAAGAGAAATTTGAAGAGTTCTCCAGAGATTATTCTATATATGCAGGAAAGGATAAAGAAATTTATTTTATACTCATTGAGGATAATGGGAATTCTGAAGCATACAAATATGAGGATACAATTAAAACAGATTTAAGCTCAGATTTAAGTGTGGGAGAGAATATTATATTTAATATTGATGAGGTTAGTTATGAATTTAAAAAAGAAAAAGGGAAAAATTTTTATTTTCTAGTTAGCCAAAAATATGAGGATGAAAACTATGTTGTCACAAATTAAATTCAAAAAAGGAGTAAGTGTAATTATAGGATATGTAATTCTTGTTTCATTCGTTATTGTATTAGGAATTATAGTTTATTCCTGGATGAAAACTTATGTCCCAACAGAAGAAATAAACTGTCCAGATGGACTCTCCATGTTCATAAAAAATTATGAATGCTCTTCGGGAGAGCTGAATTTATATCTAAAAAATAATGGAAAATTCAATATAGGGGGATATTTCATATATGCCACAGATTCTCCCGAACAAGAACTTGCAACAATAGATATATCGAGGAACATTACAGAAGAAACAGCTAAATTATATCCAACAGGAATAAGACTTGGAAAGTCAACAGATACTGGAAATTCTCTTGCACCAAATGAAGAAGAAACAGAAAAATTTGATATATCTGGAATAGAAGCAATTTATTCTGTGGAAATTCTCCCAATAAGATGGCAGGAAGAAAACAATAAAAGAAGATTGGTGAGTTGCAAGGATGCAAAAATAAAAGAGACTATTTTTTGTTTAGGAACATGTACTGCTGATGCAATCGAAGAGACTTGTGCTGAAAGAGAATGCGGAACCATAATAAATAATTGTATGCAAGAAATAAATTGTGGAGATTGTACTGGAGAGGAACTTTGCGATTCTGACGGGCAGTGTGTTCCTCCGGCAGCGTGCACAGACACCTGCGATGGACTAGAATGCGGAACTATATGCGGAACTAATTGCGGAGCGAATAATGGATTGTGTGATTTAACAAATGCGAATTCAGCCTGTTCAAACAATCTCTGTGTTCTTAGCTCATGCATTCCCCCTTATGAAAACTGCAATAATATCAATTCAGATGGTTGTGAGATTCAACTTGGAACACTAGAAAATTGTGGAAGTTGTGGGGATGCTTGTACTTCTGGGGAAGAACTTTGTGTTGATGGAGAATGTAACTCTTGTAATGGGGATTGGATTTCTCCTGAAAACTCGGGAGTTGAGTGTGATGGAGGCTCATTATGCCTCGCTGATTGCACTTGCACTGAAGGATACGAATCAGATGGAATTGGAGGATGTGGGATTCCTGATACAATTGTAACTTGCCCTGGTTACTGTATCTGGTTAGGAGATTATGGAGGGGGCACAAACTATATTAATGGATTTTGCAGACAAAATGAGGCCCAGTGTACTAAATATGATGAAGTGTGGGAACTTACTGGAGATGTTTATTGTGCTGTAGCTGTTACTAGCTTTTGCTGTTGTCAACCTTAAAAATAAACAATGAAAACAAAAAAAGAGCTGTTCTTTAAAATTAAATTCAAAAAAGGAGTAAGTGTAATTATAGGATATGTAATTCTTGTTTCATTCGTTATTGTATTAGGAATTATAGTTTATTCCTGGATGAAAACTTATGTCCCAAGAGCAGAACTGGAATGCCCCGACGGTATTTCTCTTTTTATTGAGGATTATAAATGCTCTTCAGAACAGCTAAATTTAACTCTGCGGAATATTGGAACATTTAGCATAGGAGGATATTTTATACGCGCAACAACCTCTCCTGAACAAGAAATTGCCAAATTGGATTTATCAAGGAACATCACAAAAGAAACAGCAAAATTATATCCAATAGGGATAAGATTCGGAGAAATAACATCTACTGGAAATTCTTTGGGACCAGATGAAAATGAAATAGACATATACAATTTAACTGGAGGAGATAGAATTTACTCTTTGGAAATTATTCCAGTGAGATGGCAGGAAGAAAACAATAAAAGAAGATTGGTGAGCTGCAAGGATGCAAAAATAAAAGAAACTATTGAATGTTATTAAAAACGTATAATTTAAAAATAAAGAGATATATAAGATAATATGAAAATAAAAGATGTGCGTGGATTGTCTCCTGTTATTGCTACTGTTTTGCTGATTACAATAACGATTGTAATCGCATTAATTGTTTTTTTATGGATAAGGGGGATGACTCAAGAAGCAGTCACTAAATTTGGAGGCAAAAATATACAGTTAGTCTGCGATGAAATTTCTTTTGAAGCGAGTTATTCTGAAGATACTCTGTACATTTCAAATCCAGGAAATGTTCCTATTTTTGGAATGAATGTTAAAATAATCGGGGATGGAAGTTACAGCACAGAAGACTTAAGAGAAGAATCAAACTCCTGGCCTGAAACAGGATTGAATCAAGGGGGGGTTTTCTCAGATATTCTTATTTTCAACGGAAACCAAATAGTCCTCATTCCTGTTTTGATAGGAGAATCTAATAGCGGAAGAAAAACATATGTTTGTGATGAAAATCAATACGGATATTCGATTATTATATAAAATGAAAAATAAAAAAGCCCTTTCTGCTGTTGTTACAACAGTAATATTAATTCTCTTAGTGACTGTTGCCACTGCCATTGTCTGGACATTCGTAAAAAAAATTATTGAAGATAGAACAAGCCAAACAGAAACTTGCTTTAAAGTTGAATCTTCTGAAAAAGTAACTTTGAATGATTATTATACTTGCTTTGATTCTGAAAACGGGGAAGTTCAGTTCTCACTAAGTATAACAGATATAGAAGTTCAAGCAATTGTGATTTCAATACTTGCTGAAGGAAATTCGAAAAGCTTTACCTTGACAAATGATAGCACAGTTATTGCAAATTTAAGGAATTATAAGGGAAGTGTGGGAGAATCTGTAAAACTTCCTGGAAAAAATGAGGGATTAACTTATGTCGCAAGCGGTTTTGAAGGCGCAAACAAGATTGATTGGATAAAAATATCTCCAATAATAGATGACAAACAATGCGAGAGTACAGACACAATTAGTCAAGTAGAAGATTGTACTTTGCTTGTTAATTAACAAAGAAAAAAATTATAAACTAAATTTTATTTAAAATTATATGAAAAGAGGGGAGATTTGTAAAGAGATTGAAGTAAAAAGAAAAGGGCAAGTTTGGATTGAGACAGTGATTTACCTCTTAATTGCATTTGTAATGATTGGATTGGTTTTATCTTTCATTCGTCCAAAAATAGAAGAAGTAAGAGACAAAGCAATAATAGAACAATCTCTTGAACTAATGAAGGATGTTGAGAATTTAATGTTAATAGAAATAGGAAGTCCAGGAAATAAAAGATTGATAGAATTAAACATAAAAAAAGGCTCTTTAATTATAGATGGGAAAGAGGATAGAGTATTATTTGAAATCGAAAGTAGATATGTTTATAGCGAACCAGGACAAGAGGTTCAGGTTGGAAATATAGTTGCTTTAACAGAAGTGAAAGGTGAATATAATCTTGTAACACTCGAAAGAGATTTCAGCGATAGTTATAATCTAACCTATAAAAACGAGGACATATTAAAAACATTGAGCAAGGCCTCCATCCCATACAAATTATACATAACAAATAATGGAGAATTAAATAATAAAATAACTATGAATTTTGATTTATAATAAAATGGCAAAAACAAATTTATCCATAAAAGATTACCCAATGCCGAAGATAAACTTCAATCCAATTATTCCCCCAATAAGAAGAATAAAAGACAGAACAAAGGTGAATATAAGATACTGCCTTGTTTCTCCATATGCCTTTGCACATATACATTGGAATCCAAAAATCTATGAAGTGGTCTATGATATTGAGGAGCCCATACTTGACAAAGAAGAGAAAAAACATAAAGAAGAAATAATTACAGCTATGAGTAATATGATTGATTTTGAAACTGTTATTGGAAAAGATAGAACAAAACTTTTGGAATACATAGATAAAAGATTCAAAATTCTTGCAATAGAACTTGGAATAGATTTGTCCTATGAAAGTTATAAGAAAATGTTTTATTATCTCTGCAGAGACTTTATAGGTTTCAATGAAGCAGATCCCCTATTGAGAGATTATTTTGTTGAAGATATCGAATGCAATGGAGGAAATACTCCATTATATATTGTTCACAGAATCTACAGAAACATGAAGACAAATCTTGTCTTTAATGATACTGATAAGCTTCAGAGTTTCGTAGAGAAATTAGCACAGAGATGCGGAAAATATATCTCGTATGCAAAACCTATCCTCGATGGAAGTTTGCCGGACGGTTCGAGAGTTAATGCAACTTACACAAAAGATATTACGAGCAGAGGGCCAACATTCACTATAAGAAAATTCACAAAGACTCCATGGACCCCCCCTCATCTAGTCTCTTTTGGAACTTTGAGTCCAGAAATGCTTGCTTATTTGTGGTTGCTTGTCCAATATAAAATGAACATACTCATAACAGGAGGAACATCTTCAGGAAAAACAACTCTGCTCAATGTAATAGCCTTCTTCATCCCTCCAGAAGCAAGAGTTGTTTCAATCGAGGATACCCGTGAATTAAATCTCCCAAGAGATAATTGGCTTCCAAGCGTAGTTAGAAGTGCTATCGGAATTGGAGAATTAGGAAATATAACACTATTTGATTTGCTAAGAAGCTCTTTTCGACAGAATCCTGATTATGTAATTGTTGGCGAAGTTAGAGGGGCAGAGGCTTCTGTTCTTTTTCAGGGCATGGCATCTGGACACTCCTCAATAAGCACTATTCACGCAGATTCTGTAGATACCCTCATAAAAAGATTAGAGACCCCCCCAATTGAACTCTCCCCAACTTTGTTAAATGTTCTCGATTGCGTTTGCATTATGACTCATGCAATTGTAAATAAAGAAGAAACAAGAAAATTGAAGGAAATTGTTGAAGTGATAAATGTAACTCCAGATGGAATTGCTCTCACAAACACCCCATTTATGTGGAATGCTCTTGAAAATGAATTTTACTCAAAAAAGAGCAGCAAAATATTTGAGAAAATAAGAAAAAGGTATGGAATAAAAGCAGAGGAACTTGAAATAGAATTTAGAAGAAGAACACAACTTTTAAATCAACTTTATCAAAAGAAGATTTTCAAATTCGAGGAAGTTCAGGAGATAATTAATGAGTATTACAAAAAACCAGAAGAAGTTCTGAAAAGATTTGCCATTGAATAATCAAAATATTTAATAATGCTAATTACGTTTTTCTTTAATGGTGAAAGATTTAAAAGGGGGCATGAAATCAGATGAAAGAATTCCTTTTTTGCGTCAGCTAATTCTGAGCCTTGAAGAAGCAGAATTAAAACTTGAAGAAGCTTACAGAAGAGAAAATTCATTGCAATTTCAAAATATGAAAAGTTTTATTCTAAAAATACAAAATAAAATTTCAGACGAGGTTTCTTCAAATGAAAAATAAAAATCCTGAATTTGAAGAATTAAAAAATCTTATTGCAAAAGAGAAGAAGATATCTCAGGAATTGGAATCTCTTGAAAATTACCTAAAGGGAGCAGAAATTGAAGAAAGAAGAATGATTTCCTCCCAAATTAGTCTTCTTAAAAAAGTCATTAAAAGAACAAACGAAGAAATTCCTGGTGCTCTAAATAAAATAAATTTTAAAGAGACTTCCAAATTTGAAAGAAAAGATGAAAAAAAAGAAATTTCCAAAACTCAGGAAAAGACTTCAGAGAAGACTCCAGAAAAAACTCCCTCCAAGATGAATACTGGATTTAGTGTTAGTCCAATAATGTGGGCTAAGAAATACACTATTAAGGATTTGAAACCCACAAGTCTCGAGAAACAAACTCTCAAGAGGATAAGAAAAAAACAGAATAAAAAAGAAGAACCAAAAGAAAAGAAGCCAAATAAATACATCAGTATTGCAAATCAAATTTTCTCTACTCTTTCAGATAAAATAATAAATAAAAAGACCTTCGAAGATTTAGAAAGAGATCTAATTAAGGCAAATATGCAATTTACTTCAAGGAGCTATATCTCTGTAATATTTCTGAGCACTTTAATTTCCATCTTCATAGGAATAGCTTTCGCTGTCTTCTTTCTATTTTTTAATCTGGAAGCAACTCTTCCATTTATAACGAGAGTTGAGGAAGCTCTTGGATTAAGGCTTCTAAAAGTAATATGGATTCCTTTTTTGGCTCCTTTTGCAACTTTTATGATAATGTATATCTATCCTGGATTAGAAAAAAGTTCTGCTGAAGACAGAATAAATGGAGAATTGCCATTTGCCACAATACATATGTCCGCTATTTCAGGTGCAATGATTGACCCAAGCAAAATATTTGATATTATAATTTTAACAAAAGAATATCCGTCTCTTGAAAAAGAATTTAGAAAATTGTTAAATGAAATTAATGTTTATGGTTATGATTTGGTGAGTGCTCTCAGAAATAGTGCACGAAATAGTCCTAGCAAAAAACTTTCGGAATTATTCAACGGATTGGCTACAACAATTAATTCAGGGGGGTATCTTCCTGAATTCTTTGAAAAAAGAGCGCAGACTCTGCTCTTTGAACACAATCTTGAAAAGGAAAAGAAAACTAAAGCTGCAGAGACATTTATGGATATTTACATAAGTATAGTTATTGCTGCTCCTATGATTCTTATGGTTTTATTGATGATGATGAAAATAAGCGGTTTAGGAATTTCTCTCAGCACTTCAATGATAACTTTAATTATGGTCCTCTCGGTCACTATGATAAATATTGTCTTTTTGACATTTTTACAACTTAAGAAATAAAATGAAAAATAGATTTTTTAAAGATACAGAATTAGAAAAGAAAAAAGGAAGTTTTGCGCAATGGAACTAAAAAAATCACACTTCATAGGTTTAGGGCTTGCAATTTTAGTTGTGGGTTTATCTTTTATCTTTTATAATACAAAAGTTTTCTTTCTCTTTTTCGGAATTGGAATTCTTACTGGTGCTTTGCCTTTTGTAATTACTCTCATTAATGAAACAAGAACAGAAAATGAAAAAGAAGAAATGTTCTTGGAATTTACAAGAAATCTCGTTGAAAGCGTCAAGACAGGGACACCCATCAGCAAAAGCATAATTAATTTGAAAGAGAAATCTTATGGTGTCCTGGGAGAGAATATGAAAAAGCTTGCAAATCAAATTTCCCTTGGAATTCCTTTAAATTATGCTTTGAATGTCTTTGCAAAGGATGTTGACAACAAAACAGTCTCGAGAACAATCACTCTTATAGGGGAAGCAGAAATAGCTGGGGGAGATATTGGTGGAATTCTTGAATCGGTTGCAGAGGCTGTAAGCATATCAGACAAATTGAAAAAAGAGAGAAAAGCTGCAATTTCCACTCTTGTTGTTCAAGGATATATTATTTTCTTTGTGTTTATGATAATTATCTTGATTATGGAATTTCAGATACTTCCCATGGTTTCTGGAATAGCAGAATTAGGCTCTATAGGCGGAGGAACTTTTGCAAATGTTGGTGGAGGAGAGACAATTGACCAGGAAGATATCTCAAATTCATTTTTGTATCTGCTTTTAATACAGGGCTTTTTTACGGGATTAACTATAGGTAAACTTGGAGCAGGAGGATTTAAAGCAGGTGTAAAACATTCTTTTACTTTGATGCTCATCTCATTCACAGTCTCAGCAATTGCAAACATAATTTTGGGGTAAATTGAAAAATGATGATACTTAATTTAGTCTTATTTTTATTGTCTTTAGCTATACTCCTTAAATGTGCTAATTATGCTATAAAATATTCTTCAAGAATTGCAAGAATTCTCTCTATGCCGGAATTTATTATAAGTTTCTTTATAGTTGCCCTAATCTCTATTCTTCCGGAAGCAACAATCTCTATTATTTCTGCTTTCAATGGAGAGCCAGAATTGGGGCTCGGAACTATACTCGGTTCAAATATTGCAGATCTTACCTTAGTATTAGGAATAATTACACTATTTGCTTCAAAAGAAATAAAAGTTAAGAGTAAAATATTAAAAAATAATTTTCTTTATGTTATTCTGCTTTTCTTTCCAATACTCCTTGGATTTGATGGAACTTTCTCTAGAATAGATGGACTTATATTAATTTTGCTTGGAGGTGTATTCTTTGCAAGGATATATACAGAAAATACAAAAAGCTATTCTGTTTATAAAAAAGACAACTCTGAAAAAGAGAGTCTCCTTAAAATCTTAACCTTTTTGATATTAAGCTTAGGGATTCTTCTGGCGAGTGCATTTTACACTGTGAAATTTGCAGTTAATTTTGCCCAAGATATAAAAATTCCTGCTCTCTTAATCGGATTAACCATTATCGCCCTTGGAACCTGCCTTCCTGAATTAGCATTCGCAATTAAAGCTGTTCGCAAAAACCATGATGACTTGGCATTAGGAGATATAATTGGGACAGTTATTGCTGATGCAACAATAATTCTCGGATTGGTTGCAATAATCTCTCCTTTTAGTTACAATCCACAAAATATTTATATTACTGGAACAGCCATGTTCTTCTTTGGGGTGCTTGTTACTGTATTCATGAAAACTAACAAATCTTTAAGCAAATTAGAGGGATTGCTCCTAATCTTCTTTTACATTATATTCATCTTAGTAGAATTCTTCGTTACTACTATGCTTGGAATTCACTGAATTCAAAACTTAAAAAACAAAAGTCCCGCCCTCCATTCGCCCTGATTAAAAAAATAAAAAAATAAAAATTCAACAAAACATATCAGTTTAGTTTTGTTCTTCAGAAGAAACTTCTTCTTTCTTTTCTTCTTCTTTTTCTTCTGCTTGACTTTCTGAAGATTCCTCAGATGTCTTTTCTTGCGTTACATTTTCTTCTTCCATAGTTAATTATGAAATTATTGGTTTAAAAAGGTTTACATACTCTTTTATTTCTGAAAATCACTCAAACCAAAAGAAATTATGAACTTTTAGGTCCAACGCCCCCGCGATTACTTAATCCTAAGGATTAAGATAGTGACATTTTGCTTAACCTTTCAGAAAAGAGCAAATTTTATCAATTACTTCATTAAATCTTTCTTGTTTTAATGAACCAGCCTTATATTTTATCAAGTATTTTTCAATAGAAGCAATTTTGTCTATTCTTATATAACTTACTCTTTTGAGGCTACCTTTTCTAAAATCTTCTTTTTTAAGAGGTATTTCTACATTGTCTTCATAAGACTCTCCAGTTATTTGTGCAACAATTACATCTTCTCCTTTAGGAACCTTTAAAATTAGAACTGGTCTTCTTTTAACATCTCTTAAGTTTGAATACGGAAACTCAATGATTATAACATCTCCTTTTACAGATTCTTCCATGCTTCATCCTCTTTTTTGTTAAGCCATGTTTTAGCAAAAGATTTTTCAGATAAAATGGCACTTTCCGGAATGGATTTTTTTAAAATTATCTCGTTATCTTTCCTAATTATAATCAACTTGTCACCCTCCTTTATATCTTCGCGCATATCTAATGGTATAACTACCTGTCCTCTTGAACTCATCTTAGTTGTATCAATTATCATAAATAAGATTAATCTTACTTTTATTTAAATCTTTCGATTTTCCAAAAATAGAGACAATCCTAAGGATAAACGCCCCCACGAGGAGTTAATTTTGATGATTAAAATAATCTAAAATAGAATATCCTAGAATATCAAAATCTTCCACCAATTGTTTTTCATCTTTAATAATATCCAAATTTTCTCTCCTTGGTTCTTCAGGTCTTAGCATATAAAAAATACGATATCTGTTCCTGCTATCTTGTTGACCCCACACCCCAATCTCCCAAAGAAAATTAGTAATTGCAGTGCTTCCTACGGCATGACTTAATTCTGCGACACGGCTTGTTTTTTTACATCTAAAATATATATGTGGTTCATCTTTTCCATGACCCTGACAAGAACTAAAAGTTATATAACCATTATTTGTTAATACTTGACATAATCTCTTAATAGGCTCATCATTTATAGAAAGGGTCAATGGTAAATTTATATATCTATCCCAAATAGGTTCAATCTTTTTCCTTAATTCTTTTCTCTCTGATTCGGTTAATTTATGAGGTTCTACAAAATTGGGTCCAAATTTATTTAACAATGTTTCGATATCCATTATTTTAATGGAAATGTCTTACTTTTTAAATCCTTTTAATTGTAAACTCTTTAATTAATAAATTTAGATTAATTAACCCCTACCAAAACCCGAATACTTTTACTCTACGCCCCCACGAGGAATGCACTACTTGATTTCAAAAGGGGATTGGGAAAAATAAAACAGGTGACCACAAAAAATAAAAGTGTAGTCACCTAAATCTCCTTTTCAGAGATTTGTATTCTTTGATCAATAAATCAATCATGGGTCTAACATTATGGTTCTTTTCATATTCTTGCAAAGCAGAGTAATATTCTTTTCTGTTTTTAAAATCAATGTTGACAGGAGGGAGCTTATTTTTTATAAGGATATTATTTAATAAAAGTCTTCCAACCCTTCCATTTCCATCTTTAAACGGATGGATATTCTCAAATTGATTATGAATTACTGCTGCAAGTAGAAGTGCCGGATATTTGTTTTGATGCTTATTATACCATTCAATTAACTCTTTTAACAAACTAACAACCCTTGATTGTGGTGCTCCATAATGAATTATGTTTCCTAAACCATCTCTTACAACAACTTCTTCTCCTGCTTTTCTAAATTCTCCTGCAAAACCTTTAGAATTTTTAAAAACAATTTTGTGAAGATTTAAAATTAAATCTAAAGAGATATGCTCTCTCATTTTTTGTATAAATTCAATTGCTTCATTAACCCCATAAGTTTCAGCTATGTCTTCTTTTGATTTCCTTGGCCATTCATTTTTCTCAAGTATTTCTTTAACTTCTTTTTGTTCAAGCTCGCTTCCTTCAATTGCATTTGTATTGTAAGTGAATAGTTCGGAGAACAACTTCCATTGTTTTTCAGATAAGTGAAAAACTCTTAATTTTTGGTCAATCTCTAACTTTTCAATAAATTTAATTTCTTCTTCAGAAAGAGGAACTTTTAGGGGATCACTTATAATTTTATATTGTTCTATTTCTTCAAGAATAATCTTTTGGGCTTTTGAAACCCTTTCTTTTAATTCTTTACCGTTTATGTTCTTTCCCAAAAACTTTCTTATCTTATGCACTTTTCCATTTTCTCTAAATGAATGTGCAAGATAATACTTTATTTTATTGCCTTCTTTTCTCTTCTCAATATACATAAATATATATGGGTGACTACATATATAAATGTTTCTATTATTTGTCTACAACGCCCCCACGAGGATTTGAACCTCGGTTTTAACCTCCGCAAGGTTATGTTCTATCCGGACTGAACTATGGGGGCAAATGAGCATAATCCCGAATATACTAAAATATAAAAACTTATTTCATTGAATCTTTATATGTTAATAGGACTTTTAGGCAAACCCTCTGTTGGAAAAAGCACTTTTTTCAAAGCAGCAACTTTAGCAGAAGTTGAAATTGCTTCTTATCCTTTTACTACAATAAAGCCCAATCGCGGAATAGGATATGTTCGAGTAGAATGCCTTGATAGAGAACTGAATACAAAATGCAATCCAAATCATGGATTTTGCATACATTCCCAAAGATTTGTTCCAATAGATTTGATGGATGTTGCAGGATTGGTTCCTGGGGCTTCAGAGGGGAAAGGTTTGGGAAACCAATTTTTAGATGATTTAAGAGGAGCAGATATTTTTATACATATAGTAGATTGTGCAGAAGAGACAAATGCAGAAGGAAAAACTCTTGAGAAAGGACAGACTTATGATGTTTGCAATGATATTAAATTTTTAGAAGAAGAATTAAACAAATGGTTTTTCAATATTTTATTCAAGGCATGGAAGGCTTTTGCTAGAAAAGCTGAGATTGAAAATTCAAAATTCAGCGAGGCTGTTGTAAAGCAGTTTTCAGGATTAAAGGTAAAAGAGGATAATGTTAGAGATGTTTTGTTCAGAGTTCATCTTCCTGAAAAGGCAAGCACTTGGAATGAATCTCAACTGATGAAATTTGCTGTGGAACTGAGAAGAGAGAGCAAGCCAATGATTTTAGTTGCAAACAAAGTTGACTTGGAAAATGGAGGGAGAAATTATGAAAAATTAAAAAAGAAATTCCCCGAATTGACAATAATCCCGTGTTCTGCTGATTCTGAATTAGCTCTAAGACAGGCTGCCAAAACAGGATTAATTGAGTATATTCCAGGAGACAGGGATTTTAAGATTATTAAAAATTTAAATGAAAAACAAAAGGAAGCCCTTGAGAAAATAAAAACAAATGTTTTAGAAAAATTTGAATTTGGAACAGGAATTCAAAAAGTTCTGAATATGGCTGTTTTCGAGATTCTAAGATATATTGCTGTTTTTCCTGCTTCTGCAAATAAATTGGCTGACAGCAAGGGAAATATATTGCCTGACTGCTTTTTAATGCCTCCAAATTCCACTGCTCTGGACTTTGCATATTATCTGCATACTGATTTTGGAAAGAATTTTATAAAAGCGATTGACGTGAGAACAAAGAAAGCTCTCGGAAAAGATTACAAGCTTAAGCAGTGTGATGGTCTGGAAATTGTAACAAGATAATTTGTATTTAATTGAATATAAATTCTTAAAAAGTACATTCAAATTCATCTTTTATGGGATTTAAAGTTGAATTATTTAATGATTATGCATTTAGCTATATAATGCACGGGTTGTTGGATAAATCAAAAGATGTTAGAAGATTTGATGATTTTTTTAGACATGCTTTGGAAGCCAGAAAACACTGGAGAATATTAGAATTTTTTGATGGAAATAAAGAGCATGATAATGAAGAGAAAAGAAAACAAATCCAATGGAATACATTCAAGTGTTTTCATCAAGAAGAAGTCCAGGACTATTATAATGCTGCTGTAAATATGGCCATTTCGGGAGATCCCTACCCCGGACATGATGTTTTATTTGAACGTGTTGCTAATGACAAGAATTCAATGTTTTATGATTCAATTACCCCGGAGTTTCAAAAGAGATTGAATAATGGAAGATTCTGGGAACTTCTAAATGAATTGTCTCCTTCTCTTAATTATGGACTTGCCTATTCTAAAATGGAGGACATTTTAATAAATCACTTTAATGATTTAGATATTCAATCAATCCCAAAGAACATTAATGAAAAATTCCGGGGGATAAGTTATCTTGGTGGAGGGGATTGGGAAAGTAGAGGGGTTGGACTGTCCCAGAGAGCGATTAGACAATATGCAAATTTTCTTGAAAATATAGATAAAAACTTGAGTGATTTGAAAATCTCTAAAGAAAGTTTCTCTAAATTAGTTACTCCATATATAGAGACTTTATTTGGCGAAGATAAAGATGAAAATCCTTTAATGGATGATTTTGAAGAAAGATTAAAATCCCCTTTAGTTGAAAAATACAAGAACTACTTAGAACCAGCAAATTTTTAACTTTTAATTGTTTATTTATTTTATGAAAAAGAGTGAAAACGTTATTGATTTATCAAAAAGAATTTATCAAAAACTAAAATCTTTCTGCAAAAAAATAGAGATTGCAGGAAGCATAAGAAGGCATGAAATTTCTCCAAAAGATATTGATATTGTATTAATTCCAAAAAACAAAGATGAGCTTGAAGATTTTATGAAAACTCAGGGAGAATTTCTTCAGGGGGGAGAGCACGAATCTACTTGGGATATTGAAGGAACTAAAGTTGAATTGTATTATACTAACGAAGAAGAATGGGGCGCTGAGCTGCTTGCTTATTCTTCAAGAAAAGGCTCTGGGATTGGATTAAGAATAATTGCAAAAAGAAAAGGAATGAAATTAACACAGCATGGACTATTCGACAGAAAAACAGGAAAGAAAATTGCAGGAAAAACAGAAACAGAAATCTATCACGCCTTGGGAAAACACTACAAGAAGCCGGAGAAGAGATAATCCAAAAAAAATATAATGAAAATAAAAATTAAACTTCATTCAAATTCCTCGAGAGAAAAAATTGAAAAAATATCAGAAGATAAATATGAAGTCTGGATAAAAGAAAAACCAATTGGTGGGAAAGCCAATGAAGAATTAATTAAAGTATTGAAAAAATATTTTAAGAAACCTGTTGAGATTGTTCAAGGTTTTAAATCAAAAAATAAGATTGTTAAATATTCTTAGGGGGTTATATAAGAACGGTTGTTAGGAACCGATTTTAAAGCTTCTATCATCTTATTAAATTCATTTAATTGATAAATTATTTCATTATATTCTCTTAGTCCTTCCACAACTTTTTTATTAGTTTCCGTATCCCTTTTTAAATCTTCTAATGATATTCCTTGATTTTTTAATACTTCTTCAGCCTTTTTCTCTAATTCATTATATTCTTCTTCAATTAATGTCATAGGAAATTAATGTCGAGAAAATATATAAACATATCTCTTTTTTAGTATATATGAAATATGAATATGCTGAAGATTTGCAAAAAATTGCTGAAGAAGTTTCAAGACTGCTCTTCCCACATATTGTAATGGAGAGAGTTAAATGTTACAGAAGTTATGGTAGTTCTACAAGGAGAACAATTGCCAGATGTCATGCCCTCGGAAAACTCATGCAAAAAGCAATAGGAGTTAAAGCTTATTATGCCCTTGAATTTCTTTCCTCAAGATTTGACAAATTAAAAGAAGAAGATAAAATAAAAACAATTGTTCACGAATTAATGCATATACCTCAAACATTCGGAGGAGGATTTCGGCATCATAATCATGTTACAGAGAAAAATGTTAATTTGTATTATAAAACTTACATTGCAAAAAAAGAGCAAAATGAAAGAAATAAAAGTTGGTTTAAAATTTAAGAGAAAGAAAATTAAAATCAGCGGAGTAAAAAAATTGCGCGGATTTGAAAAAGGAATAGGGCTCATGTTTCGCAGCTGTAAAAAATGCCCTGCAATGCTCTTTGAATTCAGAAAACCAACTAGAATGAGAATTCATTCTCTCTTTGTCTTTTTTAAATTTGCTGCTGTCTGGACCGACGATAAAAACAGAGTTATTGATTTGAAGATTGTAAAACCCTTTCAATTTATTGTTTTCTGCAAAAGACCATTTTACAATCTTATTGAAATTCCCCTGAATAAAAGATATCAAAAGGAAATTAAATTTCTGTTCGGAAAAAAGTAACTACTCTTAGGGAACTTTTCCCCGTCGGAGAAAGATTTAAAAAGAATATACACTATAATAATATATTCTAATTAAAAAAAGGAGGTAAAAATGGGAAAAGTTTTAGTAAAAAATGTTGTTAAAAGAAAGCCAGGATATCTTTACTACGTAGACGGAAAAGGAAATGTCTGTGAAGCTAAGATGGCTAGAGGCGGAAAGAAGAAAAAAGCTAAGAAGAAAAAAGTAGCTAAAAAGAAAAAAAGAAGATAAGCCACCTAATTTTATTTTTTATTTTTAATTAATTTTATATTTTTTAATTCTTCTCTAACTTTCTCTTCATCTTGAGGATTTGTTATTCCAAACCATCTGCTATTAGTGGAATAAAGATAAATTGTTAATTCCTTTTGTTTAATCAAGTTTCCTATTTCATCTGGAAGCAGGCATTCTATTTTTTTGTCCCTCTTATGTTCTTCTTTGAATTTTTTTAATATCAAATCTAATTTTTTTACAATTTCTGGCTGAAGTGCAAAAATATTCATGCTACACAAATTTTCCTGCGATAACCCTTTTTCTTCTAAATTCTTTTTTGTTATTTCAAATATTTCAGTAAGCGATTTTACTGTATTATCTGGATTAAATTTAAATATTCCCCTGTTTACTTTCCCTTCACCTGGCAATACGTTTTTTAATTTATATCCGATTGTTGCGCCGGTTATTTTATTTTTTAAATGATTAACCAATATTCTGAATGTTTCTTCTCCATAAATATCATCTCCATTACAAACAACAAAAGGACAATTTATTGTATCCTTTGCAGAGCACAATGCGTCAACAGTCCCCCAAGGTTTTTCTCTTTCCTCTTCGTTGAATCTCTGCAGTGAATAAAAAACAGGAATTCCGTTGTAACTCCTTCCAAACATTTCCTTGAAAGGTTTTTCAGTTTTGTTTCCGACTATAAAAATAATTTTAGTGAACCCTGCAGGAAGCGCCTGATTTAAGGAATATTCTATCATTGTTTCTCCTTTTGGACCAACTTTTGCAAATTGTTTTATCTTTCCTTCAAATCTGCTGGAAAGCCCTGCAACCATGTAAACTATGGCAATATCCATAATAACCTAGTATTAGAATATTTTATAAATTCTTTGTATTTTTTGTTTTCTTCTTTATTTTTTTATTTAATTAATTTTATATATTCTTTCTTGCTTTTTTTGATTAATTTTATATATACTAGTTCTGTTCTTTATTGATATGGATGCATATGAGAAGAAATACCAAAGAATTGTGAATAATCTTATTAGGAAGAGCTTTCCTTTATTGAAGAAGAAAATTATCTTTGTAAGCGGAAAAAAAATTTTTAATTTTAATTTAAAATATTCTGCAATCATTATTTATTTCATCTTCTTCTCTTGGATAATTGTTCATCCAAAAGCGAGAAAATACTCTAAAGATTCTTTAAAAGCATTATTTGCCCATGAACTTTCACATATAGATTTAATTGTGAATATGAATCTTCTCGAAAAGATTAAATTTGCATTTATTTGGTTATTTACAAAAAAAGGAAAAGAAGATTTTGAGAGAGATGCGGATATATTGACAATTAAAAAAGGGTACGGAAAAGAAAGACTTAAATTAGGGGAAGAATCTAAAAAAACTTATACAAGAAACCAATGGAGAAATAAAAGAAAAGGTTATCTTAATCCAAAACAAATTAAATATCATATTAAAAAATTTAAAAAATGACAATAATCCTCGGAATAGAATCAACAGCGCATACTTTCGG
>JBDRJG010000024.1:0-8151 GCA_043815085.1 Candidatus Iainarchaeum sp.
AAAAATTTTTATATGCTCTTTTTAGTTTATTATTATGCAATATACTGAAGAAGCTTATTGGAATAAAGTCCTTGATTTTTCAGAAGACATTTATAAAATTTCTAAAAGAGCATTGAAAGGAAAAAAAGTTCGTATAAACCCTCTTGAAAGTGCAGGAAGATTTTTTAATTCATGCATGTTTGCAAAGGGAGCAGATGATAATCCTGAAAATTGGGTTGAGAATTCAAATTTTATTCGAGTTTTTCTTCCGGTAGTATATTCTGATGATTTTAGTTTTAATAAAAATCCAAATTATTATCTCGGTTTGTTGGCTAAACTTAGAAAAAAAGAAAAAATAGACGTAAAAGACGCAGAATTGCTCAGAGAATTTTCTTTTAGAATGATGGGATAACACCTATTATCTAAAGATTTTTATATACTATTCTTCTATTTGTTGATAAAAGAGGATATTATGGAGCAGATATTCATTCAACTTGCAGTTATTCTGTTTATGGCTTTTGCTGTGTCATCGATAATTCGGGCGTTTAAACAGCCGATTGTGATTGGTTATATTATTGCAGGGATTGTGGCTGCAATTGTTATTAAACTTGGTTTTATTGAGTTTAGTGCTTCATCTGAAATTATTAAAATTTTTTCGCAGTTTGGAGTGGCGTTTCTTTTATTTATTGTTGGACTGCATCTTAACCCCAAAATTATCAAAGAGATTGGAACTTCTTCGTTGCTGATTGGTCTTGGGCAGATGATTTTGACATTTGTTGCCGGTTTTTTGATTTCTTATGTTCTGTTGGGTTTTAATTTTGTAACTTCTTCTTACATTGCAGTTGCGCTTATGTTCAGTAGCACAATTATTGTTATGAAACTTTTGTCAGACAAGAGGCAGCTTGATTCTCTTTTTGGAAAGATCTCTATCGGGATTTTGATTATCCAAGATTTGGTTGCCGTTGCTGTTTTGATGTTTATCTCTTCACTTTCCAACGGGACTAGTTTTACTTCTTTTGCAGTCAAAAGTTTGTTGTATGGGGGGGGCACAATTTTGGCATTGTTCTTTTTTGGTTTTTATGGGCTGCCTTCTTTAATCAAAAAGATTGCGCGGTCACAGGAATTATTGTTTCTTTTTGCAATTTCTTGGTGTTTTGTTATCTCTGCTTTTTTTGAATTTATCGGCTTTTCAATTGAGATTGGAGCTTTGATTGCAGGGGCTGTTCTTTCAATTTCTCCTTATAGCACAGAGATAAGCTCGAAAGTTAGGCCTCTTCGGGATTTTTTTCTGATTATTTTCTTTATTATTCTTGGGTTGAATATAGAACTTGTGAATATAGGTTCTGTTCTTACGACAGCGATTATTCTTTCTGTTTTTGTTTTAATTTTTAAACCTCTTGTTTTAATGTTTTTAATGACCTTATATGGACATACAAAACGAAATAATTTTTTAGTTGGGACCACCCTTGCACAGATTTCTGAATTTTCTCTAATTATATTATCCCTTGGGGTTGCAATGGGGCATATTGGTAGCGAGATTTTATCTACGCTAACTTTGACAGCAATAATTACAATTACCCTTTCTACTTATTTTATAAACTATTCTCACATTTTGTATAATAAATTCTCTAGTATTTTGGTTTTGTTTGAAAGGAAGAATATAAAACAGGAAAGGAAGATAAAGAAAAAATACGATGCAATTTTATTTGGTTATAACAGGATTGGATTTAGCATTTTGAGGTCTTTGAAGAAAATGAAAAAAGATTATCTTGTGCTTGATTACAATCCTGACACAATTTATGATTTACAGAAGTTTAGAATTCCCTGTTTATATGGGGATGCTTATGATATAGAACTCCTTGATGAGTTACCTTTGGAAAAAATAGAACTAGCAGTTTCAACTATTCCTGATTTTGAGATTAATTTTCTCTTGATAGAAAAAATAAAGATTGTTAATCCTGATGCTATAATTATTACGAGGGCGCACCATATAGAAGAGGCACTTAAATTGTATAAAAAAGGGGCTGATTATGTCTTAACACCTCATTTTTTAGGAGGGGAATATATTGCGAAAATGGTAGAGACAGATAGGATTAATCCTGAAAAATATAAATTTGAGAGAGAAAAACATATTCGCACTTTGAATAAGATGTTGAAAAAAGGACACAAGCTTCCAGAGGTTGAGAGAAATTAATATTATATATTATTTATTCATTTGTTCCTTCTTTTAGTTCTTCTTCGGATTCATTTATTCCAATAAAAGAAAATATCAAATCAAATAATCTTAAGATTAATTCAAGAATTAATATAAAAAAGAAATAGGTTCCTGCTTTTCCCAGAAGAGAAGGAATTTGAATTAGTTGGGTAACTATCTTTTCTAAATAATCAGATTGAGAGATAAAAGACGGGTTAAGAACAAATGTTGCAAGTAATATAAATGGAAGTATTTTTGCTATTTCTTGTGACAAGTTTTCCTTGTAGTAAGAAGTCATTCTTATAACTGCAATGATTGTCGAGGAGATTATTAAAATTTGAAAGGTATTTTCATTAGGGGATAAAACTATAAGAAAAATTGTAAAAATTGCCAGAACACAAAATATAACAAAAGGGATTATAATCAAGTATTCCAAGAAATAAATTAATCCTGCAAATATTCTTTCAGATAATGGGTTTGTGGCTTTATTGTATTTACTTAGATTTAATCCAAGAGGGTCTTTTTTTGAAATAAACCTGTAACCATTCCAGATAATTATTGCATAAATTGATACAAGTAAAATGAGAATTAGAAAATTAATAAAATTGCCAATAGAAGGTGGAAAAAAATTTATGAAAGAATTATAAGATGCAATTATTCCTGCTCCTATCTTTGATATCACCTCTACCATAATGAATAAATGTATTCGCCTTTTTTAAGAGTTTTGATAAGGTTTAAATATAATCAGATTTAGATTTTTGTTATGAAGAGGCAATAATATTTTGGAGAAAACATAATTTACATTTAAAAAGATAGTTTTTTATATGCTTTTTCTTTAATTGGTTAATGAAAAGAAGTGTGATAATTGTAATGTTCTTATTGGTATTATTTGTTTCCCCTCTGGCTCATGCTCAGACTTATTCTGGATTTAACAGGCTTACAGACAATATCAAATTATTTTTTTCTTCAGGAGACAACAAAGCAAAGCTAGCTCTTGAGATTAGGGAAAAAGAAATTAATTCTGCAATAGAAAATGCAAATTTAGGGAATGTCAACGAGGCAATTAAAAATATAAATTCTGCTTCTAATAAACTTGAAATTGTCAGAGAAAAAACCTCGCCGGATATTGCTGAGGAAATTAAAAGCAATATAGAACAATTTCAGAATAAAATAACAGAGAATGACCAGAGTAATGAAGAGATTGCCCAATATCTCGATATATATTTAACAGAAGAACAGAAAACAGGGCTTTTAGTGGATTTAAGTGAAAAAACTTTTAGTTATTGCAATGAGCTGGCTATGCAGGATTATGAATTAATGTTAAAAGATGAAAAGTGCACTGCTTATTCCTGGATGGAGAATAAAATAAAACAAAAATTAAATGAAGAGCAGAAAAAATCTCAAAATGAGACTAAAAATCAGATTCAGATCTGTATGAACGATCCTAAAGGATGCAGCTGCGATGAAATTTCTCTGTTAAGTGAAAAGAAAAAATGTGAAGAATACAAATCATTAGCAATAAAATGCGAATTTCAGAATGATGGTTCTGCGTGTGATAAAATTAATAATTTTAAATTAAATGAAACAGGAAGAGATAATTATGAAAAACAAATTTTAGAGCAATATGTTCCTGGAGAATGCTTGGATGCAGGAATAAGAGACGGAGAAGAATGTAAAAAATTAATTATTTCTCTTAATCAGCCAAAAACAGAGTGCATGGAAAATGGAGAATATATCGGAGATGAAAAATGCAAAGAAAAATTAATAAATGACGGAAATGTTGTCCAGGATTGCGTAGTTAATGGAGAACTTGTTGACTCAAGTGAATGTTTGAATATTGTAAAAGAAAAATCAAAACCAACAGGAGAAGAATTTACATTGATGTCAGGAGAGTGCAAAGAAAGAGGAGTTTATGACCCTGTTGCATGTGATGAAATTGTTAATCTTCCACGTCCATGTAAAGATGCAGGTTATTATACTAAAAAAGAATGTGAAGAATTTACACTAAAACAGAATCTTCCTCAGGAATGTATTGATGCAGGAGCATTAACGCCTGAAGCATGTGAAAAATTAAAACTTCCTCAAAAGTGCCAGGGGCAGGCATTTTCAAATGCAGAATGCGACGCTGTTTTTATAAAAGAAAAAATGCCCCCTGAATGCCAGACGTCAGGGACTTATGATTTTCATAAATGCGCCAAACTTCTTTATGCAAAAGTTTCTGATACAAGTATCGGAGGAGAGATTCCATATCTTGGAAGCAAGGGAATCAGCGTCGGCGAAATTCCGAATGAATGCTTCAATGACAGCAGCAGAACTAATTTTGAAAGAGATATGGACTGTGATGAAGCGCTGATAAAAAAATTCGGAATCATGCTTCCTCCGCCGGCTCATAATCCGGATATTCCTCAACAATGCATAAGAGATGGAACTCCTGTTTCTCCTGAAGAATGCGACGAGATTTTAGGAAACGGAATTATATCAAATGATCTGCAGAATGTTATTCCGGAGATATGCCAGCAGGAAAATGTTTCAACGCCTGACGAATGCGGAAAATTATTAGAAGAGAAAAGGCAGGAGCAAGGCATTGGAATTAACATGCCTGAAGAATGCATTGGAATATCTGCAGAAGACTGCAAAACTTTAATGGAAGAAAAAAATATTACGATAAACAAACCAGAAGTTAATCAAGATCAATATCATGGCATATGCGATAAGGGGGAGGAGAATTGCAGTACAGAGGGGATAATAAAAGAGGGAGTCCCTGATGAATGCGCAAAGTTAGGAGCATACGACAAAGAATCCTGTGGTTTAATTATGTCAAAAATCAATGAAGAGAGAATTAAGCAGGGAGATGAAATTACAGTAGATGAAAAAGGTAATGTTAATTATATTTCTAATGAAGAAATTAATAATCTTGCAGAAAAAGCTGAGAAGCAATCACAGGACTTAAAGCCAGATCTTGAGAAAGCTGAAGGAATAAAACAGGAAATTAATAATTTAGAGCAAAATATTAATGAAATAAATGAAGAAAATAATAATTTAGAGCAGAATATAAATCAGAATAATAAAAATGGAATAAAAAATGAAGTAAATCCAGGAGATTCTTCAGGAGGAAATAATGTTAATGAAGTAGTAGGTGGTGAATCTTCTGCAGGTTCTCCGACAGAAAATAGTCAGAGTTCAGCAGGAAGCAGTGGACCATCTGGAAGTTCTAATGATAATTCAGGCGGAGAAATTAGTGGTAGCAGTAAAAGTGGCGGTGGAGAAAATTCTGGCGGAGATACTGGAGTGACTGGAGAAGTGATAGGTTCTGGAAATACAGAATCATTTTTAGTAAAAATCTTTAAGAGCATATTTGGAATATGAAAAAAGAAAATAAAAAACCAAAAGTTGTTTTGTCAAAACTTTGGGCTTGGATTGTAATTGTAATTCTTCTTGCATTTGATTTTTTTATAGATTATAAGGGAGGAGGCATAGGGCATCCAATTTGGCAGCCAGTTATGAATTTTTTTGGAACTAATACAATTTATTATCTGACCCCTCTTATCTTATTAGCTTTTTATTTAGCTGTAAAAATAGGAGCATTTTTAGAAGAAAAAATTAGCAAAACCCCTCAAGCAGAACAACTTATTTTAACAATTGTTGTTATAATTTATATTCTTTATGATATTTGGTTGTTCTCTGTTAATTATCTTGGATTTAAATTAATCAACGCTTCAAACCATTACTCTTTAATTCCAATTTTTATAGTTATTGGAGTAGTTTATGGTTGGTGGGCTGAGAAGAAGTTGAAAAATAAAAAGTCTTGAAATCTTCAAAATATTATCATGTTTTTAACATAATATTTAAATAAGATATTCATTTAATTGAAATATGATAGACATAAGATTAATTCGTGAAAATCCTGGATTGGTTAAAGAGAATATCAGGAAAAAATTTCAGGACAAAAAACTGCCTTTGGTTGATAAAGTTAAAAAGTTAGACGAAGATTGGAAAAAGTTGAAGTATCAAGAGGATGAATTAAGGGGTAATAGGAATAAGATTTCTAAAAAAATTGCAGAGTTAAAAAAGCAAGGGAAAAAAGCAGAGAAGGAATTAAAAGGGGCTAAAGATATCCCTGGCAAAATTGCGAAACTGGAAAACAAGAGGAAGAAATTGGAGGAAGAGATTATAAATTTACAAATAGAAATTCCGAACATAATGTCAGAGAATGTTCCTTCTGGGAAAAATGATTCTGAAAATGTTGAGATGAGAAAAGTTGGAAAACCGAAGAAATTTGATTTTGATGTAAAGAGTCATATTGAAATAATGGAAAATTTTGGAATGGTTGATTTTGAGTCGTCTGCGAGAGTTGCGGGAAATGGTTTTTATTATATTGAAGATAAGGTTGCTCTTTTAAACATGGCGTTGATAAATTTTGCCAGGGACTTGATGGTTTCAAAAGGTTTTAGATATGTCGAGACGCCGTTTCTGTTGAGAGAGGAAATTATAGACAAGGTTACTGATTTGAGTGACAAGCAACAGCAGATTTATCTTGTTGATGGAGAGCCGAAGATGGCTTTGATTGGGACTTCAGAGCATTCGCTGATTGGTAGGTTTGCAGGACAGGAAATTAACGAGAAAGATTTGCCAATTAAGCAGACAAGTTATTCTATGTGTTTTAGAAAAGAAATTGGAGCGCATGGAATTGACGAGAAAGGGTTATTTAGAACCCATCAGTTTAACAAGATTGAAATGATTGTGATTTGCAATCCAGATGTTAAAGAGTCAGAGAAATTTTTTAAGGAGATGCAGAATATAACTGTTGAGATTTTTGAGAAGTTGGAGATTCCTGTTCGTGTCCTGAAAATCTGTTCTGGGGATTTAGGGAACTTGAAATATGAGCAAGTAGATGTTGAGGCGTGGAGTCCCAGAAAGAAAGATTATTTTGAGATTGGTTCGTGTTCTAACTTGACTGGTGCTCAGGCAAGGAAACTTGGAATTTTTGCGAGGGTGAAAGGAGAGAGAGTGACCCCTCATACTCTGAATAATACTGCAATTGCAACTTCTCGTGCTCTTGTTGCTATTTTGGAAAATAATCAAGAAAAAGATGGAAGCATAAAAGTGCCGAAGGTACTCTGGAAATATACTGGATTTAAGGAGATAAAGAGGGAGAAGAAATGAAATTTGATAAATATTTCTTATTGAATTGGAGAAAGGTATGGGTGATTGTCGTGGGATGGTTTGTTGCTGTGATGTTGCATAATGTAATCTTTGCAATCTTTGGTTTTGAAGAGGCGGTGTTTTTTATTATTGCTGTGATTCTTATGCCTGTTTATGTTTTGGTTGTTTTAATTTATAGTTTGATTTGCTTGATTAGAAAGAGGTTTAGTTAGATTTAAAAATAAATTATTTCTCCATTATCTATGCCTACGTTGTCCAGTGGCTAAGACACATCCCTGTCGCTTGAAGGAAACCAAGGTTTCCTCTCACACACCTTCCTTTTTGGTGCGGAAAGGTGATTTTTAATTTCCTCTGCTGAAATCGCAGGAAGAGAGGAATTAAAGAAATGGCTCTCTTCAAGCAGAACGGATGAGACCCGGGTTCAATTCCCGGCGTGGGCGTGGAATTTGACTTTCTCTCCTTGAAAAGTGTTGAGAAGGGGAAAAAGAATTATCTCTTATTCTTCAGAATCATACAAAAAAGCCCCTGATGAAAGCTTAAGTTCTTCATTAGACAAAAGTTGATTAGAATAGGAAGCAATAATCTCAAGATAGGCGTCGAAGAAATGCGGATTTTTAAAATCAGATACATAAGACACTTCTTTCCCATCCTCTTTTGTTTGTCTTACTTCTGTTCCAGAGGATGTATATCTTAACTCTATCTCGTCTAATGTTTTCCCTTGAAGCGTTAACTCAATTCTAAAACCTTTCATATTTTATTTTACTAATTAACCTTTTTAAGAATTATTATACTCTACTCTCTCATATCCTCTTCCG
>JBDRJG010000025.1:0-3415 GCA_043815085.1 Candidatus Iainarchaeum sp.
TTTGGAGAAACTAGTTTCAATCCTTCAAAACAACAATATTATTCATTCCTCTTCGCTTTCTCTCAATCAACTGCTTTGCTTCAAGTTTATCTAAAAGTCTTGTTGTTTTAACTTTCCCAATTTCTAACTTCTCCATCAAAGAAGCTTGGAACATTGCATTTCCCTCACCCAATATTAAATCAATAACCTTCTTTTCATCTTTATCAAGAGAAGAATAATCTTTCTTTTCTCTTTTCTCTTTTATTGTCTTAACAACAATCTTCTCCTTGGGTTTTGTAAACATAATCACTATTCCTATAATTAATATTATCCCCACAATACTCATACTTAACCAGGTTTGAATAGCAATAGTGTCATACATTGAGCAAGTTGAACCATGTGTGCAAGTATCTCCAACTATTTTTTTTAATCCAAGATTAAAAATTAATGCAATAATCCCCACTAAGATTGCAATCCCCACAATTATCCATCCAACACTTTTATTTTTCATTATCTTCTCTTCTTATTCTTATAATTTGCAATTGCCTTATTTAAAGTTTCTATTGCAAGATGCGAGCAATGAATTTTTATTGGAGGAAGCCCCCCAAGAGAATCCACAACTTCCTTGTATTTTATTTTTTCAGCTTCTTCCAGAGTTTTTCCCTTAGCAACCTGAGTAATCATTGAAGAGGTTGCAATTGCAGCTGCACACCCAAATGTTTTGAACTTTATATCTTTTATAATTTCTTTTCTTTTTTTATCTTTTCCAACTTTAATATAAACCCACATTATATCCCCACACATAGGGTTGCCAACTTTTCCAACTCCATCAGGATTCTTTATTTCCCCCATGTTCTTGGGATTCATGAATAGTTTCATTACTTTTTTGTTGTAGTTTAGTGTCATTTCCTCTTCTTCCCCCCAACTTTCTTCTTACCCATATTATTCAGTTTCTCAATTAATTTATCAATTTCCTTATCATTCATTCCATGAACCCTGCACCCTTCTTCAAGATTCTCTCCCATTGACATTGGACATCCAACACAACCCATCCCGGACTGAAGCAAAAGCCCAGCTAATTCTGGTTTATTCATTAATAATTCATGCATATCTGTTTTCCTTGTTATTTTCATTTTATTTTTTTAGACATACTTATTCTTTCTTTATTTATTTTATATCCTATTTTTTTATAAAATTTAATTGCAGAAGATTTCTTATTTGTCTCAAAATAAATTCTCTTCGCTTTTTTATTTTTGGCATATTTTTCTATAAAGTCCATTAATTCTTTCCCAATATTTTGTTTGTAAAATTCCTTTTTAACTGCTAAATCTTGAATTATAATTATTGGGCCTTCCCACCATTGTTCAATTTGGAATATAATAATTCCTACAATTTCTTTTTCTATTTCTGAAATGTAAATTTCAGCATTTTGAAAATAAAAACTTAAACTCTTCAATACATCTTTCAAAGAATCTTTTTCATTAAACGGTTGTTTGGAAAACTCTTTTAACATTAACTTTCCAATTTTATTCAAATCCTTTTTTGTTGCTTTTCTTATTTTCATTTTAATATTATTTATTCTTCTCCGAACATCTCTTCTTCTGCGTCTTCCAGAGACGCACCACCATCTTCAAGTTCTTCTTCGCATTCAGCCTCGTTCTTCAAATCACACGAATGTTCTTCAAAGCTTTTCTTCTTCTTCATTTTTCCCTTCCTATTATTTTATAAAATTTTTTGAGTATATTGTCTACTCCTTCTTCTTCAACAATTTTCCATGCTCTTTTATAATCAATAGGTTTCTCATGTCTTTTAATTTCTTTTTCCAATCTTTTTTTACCAAACATCTTCTCTAAAATTTCCCAATGAACTGCACATAATAATATATGGGTTTTTGTTATTCGTAATTCTTTTGAATAATGTTTTAAAACATAATTGTGCCACTTCATATATCTCACCTCATCTTGGCTTGAAATTTGATGAATTAGTTCATGAGTTAATGTATCAATAAAAGTGTTAAAATCTTTCTTAAAAGTTCTAACAGTTAATGGTTCAGAAAAAGATCTTCCACATCCAATTACATAACAAATAATTTTCTTTTCTTTCCAATTTAATTTAGTAATCTTTGATATTTCTTTAAGTATATCTCTTTCATAATCTTTCCATAATCTTTCAGCTTTATTCATATATTTTACTATTTCTTTTCTTGAAGGATATTCTTGTTTCTTCTTCTTTAAGCGAGTTTGAATATCTTTAGATTCTCTATACCTTCTATCATATATATCGGAATATCTAAACTCTATCTTTGGTATCATCTTATCAAAGGACTAAACCTCCTTAATTTATTTACAATTCCCCGAATTTTGCTTAAAAAATAATCTATTTCTTCTTCAGTTGTGTATTTGCTTAAGCTTATTCTAAGAGAACTATTAGATTGCAAGGGTTTTAAGCCAAGTGCCTTGAGAACATGGCTCGTTTCAAGAGTGTTTGACATGCAGGCACTTCCTGTTGAAGTACAAATTCCTTCATTCTCCAAATATCCTCCAATTGCCTCCCCTTCAATATTATTGAATGAAACATTAACATTATTGCAGAGCCTTTTTTCACCCTGGGTCCCATTTAAGGTAACATTTTCAATCTTCAATAAACCTTCAATTAATTTATCTCTTAATTTTGTCATTTGTTTAACATCTTTATCACTTGAAATCTCAACTGCTTTTGAAAATCCCACAATTCCAGATACATTTTCAGTTCCACTCCTAAGTTTATTTTCATGTCCTCCTCCGTGAAGCAAGGGAACGATCTTTATCCCTTCTTTTATATACAATACTCCAACTCCCTTAGGACCATGTATTTTATGAGAATTTAATGTAACTAAATCTAAATTTTGCTTTTTAACATTAATTGGAACTTTTGTAAAACTCTGACAAGCATCAGTATGAAATAAAACTCCTTTGTCCTTACAGATTTTCCCAATACTCTCTAAATCCTGAAGTGTTCCAACCTCATTATTCCCCTGAATTATTGAGACCAAGAAAGTTTTATCATTTATCTCTTTTTTCAAATTTTCCAAATTAACAAATCCCTCCTTATCCACATTCAAATAAGTTATTTTAGCTCCCTGGCCCTCTAACCATTTGCATGTTTGAAGTATAGAATCATGTTCTATCTTTGTTGTTATTATATGATTTTTCTTAGGATAATTTGAAAAAAATAATCCCTTAAGTGCAAGATTATTCCCTTCAGTTCCCCCTGAAGTAAAGATTATCTCTCCAGGATTTGCTTTTATTGACTTTGCAATAATCTTTCTGCTCTTCTCAAGAGCGTCCTTCGCTTTTATTCCAACATCGTGCTGTGAAGAAGCATTTCCAAACTTCTCTGTAAAGTATGGAAGCATCTCTTTCAAAACCTTCTCATCAACTTTTGTTGTTGATGCATT
>JBDRJG010000026.1:0-4921 GCA_043815085.1 Candidatus Iainarchaeum sp.
GCCTGAAATTGCTGTGAATGTTTTGGATGAGGCTGAAAAAGTTTTAAAAAAAGATTTTGTAATTGTGCGAGCGCCGTTTGGATATTACAAAGAATTTGAGATGAAAGTAAAAGGGCATCCTTTGAGTGAATTGTCGAGGGAGATTGTTGGTGGAGATGATAAGAAGGATGAGAGTAGTGAATCAAAAGCTTTGAAAGCTGAAAAAAAATTAAAATCTTATTGGCATATAATGACGCCTGATGGTAAATTGCATGATGTTGGGAAATTTGATTTTAAAGATTATGATAATTTGAAGAAGTTTGCTGTTTATGAAAAATCAAAATCTAGGGAGATGGTAAAAGAACCAGAGCATATTAAATTAATGAAAAAATTAGAGTTGGTTGATTATGAACCTGGTTCTGATTCTGGAAATTTGAGATATTATCCAAAAGGGAGAATGATAAAAGCTTTAATTGAAGAATATGTGACAAAAAGGGTGCAAGAATATGGAGGTGTTGAAGTTGAAACGCCTATAATGTATGATATGAAAAATCCAATTTTAGAGAAGTATTTACAAAAATTTCCTGCAAGACAATATCAAATAGATTCTGATAAGAGAAATTTTTTCTTAAGATTCAGTGCTTGTTTTGGTCAGTTTTTAATGGCAAAAGATGCGTCGATATCTTATAAAAATTTACCGTTTAAATTATATGAACTGACAAGATATAGTTTTAGAAGAGAGCAGAGTGGGGAAGTTGCAGGATTAAGAAGATTAAGGGCATTTACTATGCCTGATGTCCATGCATTATGTAAAGATATTTCTCAAGCAATGGACGAATATAAAACAAGGTTTTTGTTATCCTTAGATGTTTTAGATAAGATAGGAGTGAAAAGAAACGATGTTGAATTAGCAGTGAGATTCACCAAGGATTTTTATAATAAGAATAAGAAATTTGTGGAGTGGATAATAAAAGAATTTGGAAGACCTGTTTTAATTGAGATGTGGGATGAAAGGTCTTTTTATTTTATTTTAAAATATGAACTTAATTTTGTTGATAGTGTAAATAAAGCAGCTGCATTATCAACAGACCAAATAGATGTTGAAAACGCTGAGAGATATGGCATTAAATTTACTGATAAAGATAACAAGAAAAAATATCCTTTGATTTTGCATTGTTCTCCGTCAGGAGCAGTGGAAAGAGTTATGTATGCTTTGCTTGAAAAAACAGCAATGAATAAAACTTATTCTTTGCCTTATTGGCTTTCTCCGACGCAAATTAGAATTTTGCCAATTTCTGATAAATTCAATAAAAAGGCAGAAGACCTTGCAGAAGAATTTAATAAAAAGAATATTAGAGCAGATGTAGATGATAATTCTGAAACAAGTAAGAAAAAGATAGTTGATTCTGAAAAAGAGTGGGTTCCTTTCACTATTTTTTTAGGAGAAAAAGAAACTAAAGAAAATATTTTCACATTGAGAGAAAGAGGCAAAAAAGGATTGGTTAATTTATCAAAAGAAGAATTGATTTCTAAATTAAAAGAACTTCAAGCAGATATGCCTTGGAGGCCAGTACCTTTACCAATACTTTTAAGTAAAAGACCTGTGTTTGTTTAAAATGAAAATTGAAAAAAGAGATATGTGAGAGATTATGATAATAAATGAATTATTAAAAAGGAGCAGAGAAATTTGGGGTGATGAAAGATTATCCTTATCTGAGATTATAGTTCGCATGGGAAAGGTGTTTGGTGATATATGCAGATATGAACGAAATGCAATAAAAGATTCTGACTTGCATAACGATTCTGAAATAAAAAAAGAATTAGGGAATATAATTTTCTCAACTATAAGATGGTGTGATGATTTGGGATATTCTCCTGAAGAATGCATTAGCGAGGCGATTTTGTGCCAGGAAAAAGGGGCAGAGAAGTTGAAAAAGGAAATTGATGATAGAGAATGATAATAAAGACTTTAATTAAATAACTTCCATGCTTCATCTACTAATAATTGAGTCCTTTTTTGAATATCTTCTATTGTCCAAGAATTCTTTTTTGATAGGTTGTAAATTTTATTTAAATAAAGTCCGTTTTTATAACCAATTTCTCTTCCTTGTTTATCTTTTCTGTCTCTCTTTTTAAGAAATGTTAAATTTGATAGGTTAGAGTTATATCCACTTAAGGTTAAATTTCCTAATCTATGGACATATTGTTCTTGTAATCTCTTTGATTTTTCTTTATCTCCTTTTGCAATCATTTCTATCCATTCTTTCGGAATTTTCTCCCCCTCGGGAAATATATGTTCTATAGTAAAAATATACTTTCCCTTCCTATCCCTTTCCCATAAGTGATATCTTTCTTTTTCTCCAGAATGTTCTTCTTGAATTTTGCATAAAATATATCTTGTAGCATCAGTATTTATATCATATATATCCCCCTCTAATTTTTCTCTAAATAAATTCTCACTTGCAAACCTTTCTGGATTCACTAGAAAATTCTTTATTATTTCAAATTGTATATTCTCTCTCTTTTTTTCACATTCTTCTACCAACCCTATAAAAATATTATCCAAATTTCTTGTTGCAGGGTAATCTGTTAAGTTTCTCCTGATAAAATATTTGCTCAAAAAACTTAATGTTTCCTCGATTAATTTTTTATTATCTTTAAATTCATTATACAAATATAAAAGGAATGTATAGGAGGGAGTTCCACCAATATTTAGTATATCTGTTATTTCATTATAGAAATTATCTTCTATCTCTGGATTAATTAATCTCTTGTAGATAACTGATTCTTTGTATAAATCCTTTAAAAGAATTAAAGCATCTTTTTTTATTAATTCTTCATAAATTTTAATTAAGTTGGATTTTGTAGCTTTTCCTTCCTTAACCTTAACTTTAAATGTATCTTGATGTTTAAATGCATTATAATAATGTCTCAAAAATCTTTCTTGTGTTTTGGGATCTTCGGTTAAATTATCTAAAATTATTTTCCATTCCTCGAAAGATTCTTCAATTTTTTTAACTTTCTTTTTCTCGAGGGTAGATAGAAGATTATTTTTAATCAAATCTATTGCTGATAAAGGAATTCCTCTATTGTTAATGCTTTCAAATAATTTAAATGCATCTGAATTTGTATTCACTTCTATTTTGATAATTCTTGAAGAATTTATCTTCTCTAAAAGTTCTTTAATTTCATTATAATTCATTTCTTCTATTTTATTTGAAAAATAAGAATACGCTTTGTATAATCTTCTATTTCCTAAATTTTTTGGTTTGCCTTCTTTGACATCAAGGATTCCAGATTCTTCTAAAATCTCTTTGTAATCCTCAAAATTATTATTTTGATAGGAAAGTTCTATTTTTGTTTCTTTTGGTTTTTTCTTTTGAACTAATCGATATCTTAAATTTACTAATTCTGATTTAAATTCATCATCTGTTCTGTTCTCTGTTGAAAATTTGGAATGAATTGCACAATATAAGAGGGAGATTGTAGTTAATCTTTGTTGACCATCTATGATTTCTAAAACAGGTTCAAGTGCGTTAATTGATTGATTGACACATATTATCGAGCCTAAAAAAGGAGCTTCTCCTTTTTCATCTTCCCCTAGGATATCATTTAAAATATCTTCCCAATTTTCTTTTTTCCAACTATACTCTCGCTGATATTTTGGGATAATATATTTAATATTTAGTTCTGGGGAGAATAATTCATGTAGTGGAATATCTTTCGCTGATTGTATCATTTTAATATTATATTATTGTTCTTTTTTATACCTTTTTATTTTTCTTTTAACTCTTTCTTTAATGGGTTTTGGTGAAATCCTAAAATCACCAAAGCCGATAACCAAAAAAGATATAAATCATAAAAACCTTCAAATATCAATAAAGAGTTAAAGAAGAACATGGCGATTAATCAATGTATTCAATTCGATAAAGAAAAATTTAAACAAGTGCTTCATTATATTATTTCTAAAGTTGGAACCTTAGATAATGTAGGAAAAACAATTTTATATAAGATATTATACTTTTCTGATTTTGATAATTACGAACTGAATGAAATATCAATTACTGGTGAGAGATATTTCAAACTTGCTCATGGTCCAGCACCGTCGGATTTTGATAATATAGTTGATGAATTAGAAAAGGAAGAGAAAATTAAAAAGATAGACGCAAGATATGGGGGATTTCCTCAAATAAAATTTTTATCTCTATGTAAGCCCAATTTAGGTTTATTAAATGCAAGTGAATTACAATTGATTGAGAAAGTTATAAATAAATTGTCTAGTATGTCTGCAAAACAAGTTAGTAGTTATTCCCATGAAGATATGCCGTGGAAGGCAACAAAAGATAATGAGGAAATTGATTATGAACTTGTTTTTTATAGGAGTCCTACTTTTTCTGTAAGTGAAGAAAATGCCCAAATTTGTTGAAGTTGACGAATTCCAAAATGACTTAAAGAAAATAAAATTTGATATAGGTGAGGATTTGGATAGATTCAAAAAAGCCCTTGCTGTAGATCCAAAAAATCTGAATGGGGCAGTAAAGATAAGTAATCTTGGGGAAGGAATTCTCCCTGTCTATAAAGCAAGAAAATTCAGATGTAAATTTCTTCAAAAAGGAAGTCGAAGTGGAATTAGGGTTATTTATACATACAACCCAAAGACAGAAGAGATTATTTTAATAGAGATTTATTATAAAGGCAAAAAAGAAAATCATGATTTATATAGAATTAGAAAATATTCTATAAAAATTTAGTGATTAAGGATGTTCTTTTTATAGACAAGGATTATTTTTTAGTAAATATGATAACCCCCAAATCTTCTAAATATTTATTAACTTAGGGGGTTTTATTGTTTAATGAAAAATATTGTGACAATTGGAGGAGGAACAGGGCAGTATTGTCTTTTGCAGGGATTGAAAAATTATGATATTAATTTGACGGCGGT
>JBDRJG010000027.1:0-8582 GCA_043815085.1 Candidatus Iainarchaeum sp.
GGTGTTTAAAAGAATTTATGAGATTTATTGGTAGGCAATATATCACTTAACAGCAACAAGATTTATAAGTAATTATTTTCTGAGAAATTATTATGGATGAAAGAATAAAGAATATAATATTAAGGCAGGGACATTTGTATAGGGGAACCAATGATTTGGATTTTAGCTTACGTAAAGATGAAGGCATTTATTTCGGGGTTAAAAGAAATGGGGGAGTAGGATATATTACTTGTACATCTGTTAATTTATTAAAAGCAATAATTAATGGAGCAAATAGATGTGGAACAGAAGATTATAAAAGAAGAAATGCAAAACCAGTTTTGTTAGCAATAAACCCAGAAAAATACATTAATTCTATGGAACTTGGTCTTGAATCAGGGGAGGTTGAAATAAGGGATAGAATAGATTTTAAGGATATAATTGTAATAAATTCTTTAGATAACTTTTTGAGATTTTCTCCAGATGCTAAGCAGAGAGAAATTGATTTGTTTAAATTACGTTATCTTTCTTCAGATTCACACTAACTGTATTATTTAACAGTAAACAACTTATCCTCCTTAACATCAAAAACATCCAGCCTAACTCCGGAATCTATCCATCCGTGGGCATAATTTATTGCTGCAAAACAATTTACATAATCCTGCTTTTTTTTGAAATGTTTTGCATCTGAGATGTAATTTTCAGCCATTTCAATTATCTCTTTAGCATGAGCTTCCTTACCTTTTACTATCCTTTTTTTGGCTTCTTTAAGAGCTTTTTCAGTTATTTTGAAGTATTTTTCTATTTTTTCCTTACTTATTGTATTTTTTAGTTTATCTTCCATGTTATTTTTAATATTTTTTTGTTTTTAAATTATTAGATAACAATCTTTAAATATATCTTTATTTTATACATAATATGAAAAGAGATAAGAGAAGGTTAGTATTTGGAATAATTCTTGGGGTTGTTTTGCTAATGATATCAGGAGTTCTTGCAGAATCCATTGGACTATCTAATGATGTTAAAGACATAGTCAAGAATGTTGCTGAAAAGAGAGGAATTGATGAGGGCGATATTCAATCAATAGAACAAGTCAATTTTAACAATCTTCCTGACCAGATTGAATTGGGAAATATAGATACAACAAATCTTGCAATTTACAAGGTAGATTATGGAACAGACAAACCCCTTTTTGTTATAACTGCTTCGAATGAGACTCCAGCAGAATACAAAAAATCTTCAAGTGAAATATCAAGAGTGATGCTTTTAAATTTTGGGTATAATGGAATTATGAAAGAATCTGATTTCTTAAAAACAGCTACAGGAGTTGAAGGAAGTTTAGAGAAGGGTTATGTAATGATGAGAGATGGAAGCATAACTGGACTTTCAACTAATTTAGAAATTGTTAGTGGTTCTGGAAATGTTGAGATGGTTATTTACAAAAATGGAGATGCAATAGGATTTAGAAATACTCTTTCTGGAAATTCTGTGGGAGTAAAGACAGATTATGATATTCAATCATTGGGAACAGTTCAGTTTGAAAAAGGAGATGTTCTTTCTGTTTATGCAAAGTCAGACGGCGATGCGATTTGGGGAGATGTTATTATTCTGGTTGAGATTTCAGTGGAATAATTCTTGAAAAACTTTAAATAACGCACTTGCTTTGATTAATCATTCGGAAAAATGTCATATAAAAAGTATATAGAACGAAATGGAAAACTTTATGGCCCCTATATTTATTCTAGCAAACGAGTGGATGGAAAGGTTATTTCAGAGTATCAGGGAACAGGATCTAAAAATCACAAAAAATTTTTATGGATTTTTCTTGGAGTTTTTTTGATTGCAGGAATTTTTTATCTTTTATTTTTTAATGGAGGGATTAGTGGCAAAGTTGTTTTAGGAATAGATGCAACTTATGAAGAAAGCAAGCCTCTCAAAGGAACCTTGAATCTTGTGCTTAAAGAAGGAGAATTAATTCCTGCTTCTTCAAAAGTAGTGTTTGAGAATTCTGGGCAAAACTATGAATTTTTTTTGAAAGATATAATTAAGGATTCCTCTGTGAAGGGGGATTTTTATATTGAAGGAACATCTATCTCCGGAGAGGGAGAGGGATATGGAATTGAAGGTGAAAAGACAATCTATCCTGAAGTTGAATTTACTTTGCTTATTTACAAAGAATCAAATTCAAATGAAGAACCCGCCGAAGAGGGTTCTGAAGAGACTCCTATTGATAATCCCCCTGAACAAACTGAAGAAATCCCTACAGAAGAATCCCAAGAGACACCTATGGTTGAAGAGACTCCTATAGTCGAGGAAACAATTACAGAAGAAACCAAGAGTGCCCCAATAACCGGAACTGCTATTGGAGGATTAGGGAGAATTTTTAAATTAACTGGAAGAGTTTCTATGGATCTTGAGGAAGAGATGCAAGGAGGTGTTTCTAAAGACAATCCTTTTATTTATGAATTAAAAGAAGGAGAGACAGCAGAATTAAAACCAAAGAGTGTGAAGATTAATTCTGAAGAATTAAAGGACAATGATATTTCCTTCAAAATCGAAGAGAACAAGGTAGTTGTGACTACAGATTATTCAGAAAAGGTTAAAAGTTATGGACAAGGATATGTCGGCAATAATGAGGAAAAAATATCTATTGATTTATCTGAGTTAAATTTATTCTTTGAAAAAGGAGAATTAATTGTTAAAATTGTCTATGAAGAAGAAGAGATATTATCTCTTTCAACTATTTTGGAAGAAAAGAAACCCGTTTCAAATGAAACTATTTTAGAAATTCCTGAGCTAAATGAAACAGTTATCGAGATTAACGAGACAGCAAATAAAACATTTAAAAATAATTCTATTGAGGACATTAGTATTTCTCTTACTGAAAAAGAAAGAGAAATTTTAATGAGTAGCTTTGGAAATTCTTCAATAAACACTATTAAAACAGAATCTTTTAAGGATAAAATCATTGTCTACTATAATTTCTCGAATTATACTATTGAGTTCTCTTATGATTCTTCCTTGAAAGAAGAGGACTTAAAAATCCAGATGGAAAAAGATAGAATTCAATGGATGAAGGATATTGCAAATTCTCTTTTATATGAGAAAACTGTTCCAACTTCAATTGAAGGATTTAACAATACTTATTCTTTTTAAGAAATATTAAACTGGATATGCACCCATTTCTTCAGACTGCATTTTTCGAATTATGAATTTTGAGCCGATAATCTCAGAGACTATCGCTAGAAAGATTAATCTTCCAACTACAACTTTGAAAATTCCTTCCTGGGCAGGTATTTTTGTCTCTTCTGAGAATTTTTCCACAATTTTTTCTATCTCTTCTTTGTTTAGAATAATCCCTGTTTTTTTAATTCCCATGTTCCCCTTTACTAAAATATTATAATCTGCTCCATAGCATTCTATTGCTTTTACAAAAGAATCTTTTAAAAGGGGGTTTAATTTCCCTAAATCGATTTCTTTATTTACTGGTATTGGTTTTATATACTGAAGATGTGGAGGAAATCTTGTTTCTGGTATAATTAATTTTAATTCTTTAAAGGGATCTGTAGTTGAAATTCTGCCCTTTTCAAAAGCACCAACTTGGGGCATTAAATCCCGAATAGTTCCATACTTTGAAAAACCCTTGGGCTCTTTTCTTGGTGGGCCAGAGAAAAAAAGATTTTTTCCTTCTAGAATGCTAGGAAGCATACCCTCTGTAATACTCTCCGTTTCTCTTTCTTTTGATTGCATAATCTCTTTTACTTTGTTTTTTGTCTTCTGATATTTTGACTTTAATTTATTTTCTTCTTCCAGAACATCTTTTAATTTTAAAATTTCTTCAGGAGAATAATTTCTTATAAGTTCTTTTGTAAATTCAAGAATTATGAATTTTTTTATTCTATTGGAACTTGTATCCTTTCCCTCGTTTTTTATTAAAATAGAACTCTCTATCATTGGGTTTTTTGTTCATTTGATGAAATTGACTTATGATATTCTCCTTCATTTCTTTGGCTGATTGTGGCTCTTGGAACTCTTGAAAAAGATCTAATAGGTAATTTTTGGATTGGGGTTCTAGTTACATCAAGATCTGAAGATGGATAATTTTGTGGCCCACTAATTTTATCATGCATTAATGTTAATCCTCTTGCTATTGTTCTATTTTGATCTATTATATTTTCTAATATTTCAATTATTTTTGCATTGTCCTTTTTGTTTCCTTCTGTATCAAAATCTTTTTCAGCTAAGACCTTCGCTGATATCTCAAATAAATTTAATAGTTTAGAAATTTGGCCCGTTAGATTATCAAATTTATCTGATAAGTTAACCATAACCTTCTGAAGAGAAACAAAATTTTCTATTAGGGCTCTTTCTATTTTTAATTCATCATTTGGGAGGATTGTCTTTTGAGTAATAGTCCTCTTTTTGTACGCTCTTTTTCTCTTTTTAGCCATTATTTATTTACGGTTTTTAGATTTATAAATATTTATAATTCTTTTTTCTCGTCTTTTTTTTCTTGAAGTTTTCTAATTCCCTTTATGTGGGGAATTTCCTCCTTTCCACCTTCTTCTGGTTGATATTCTCTCGGTTCTTTATCTGTTCCCCTTACTATTTTTTCTTCTATCTGTTTTACGTATTCTGCAATTTCATTTGCCACATCTGCATTAACACTTATGCTATCAATGCCTTTTTCAACTAAAAATTTTACCATTTCTTTCTTGCTTCCTGCTTGCCCGCAAATGCTTGTTTCAACTCCTTTTCTTTTACAGACTCTTATTACATATTCTAATTGATAGAGGACTGCTGGATGCATCTCGTTATACAAATCCTGAACTTTCTCGTTTCCTCTATCGACAGCCAGTATGTATTGTGTTAAGTCATTTGTTCCGAAAGAAATAAATTTTATTCCTTCTTCGCATAAATTATTTATCAATTGAACTGCTGCAGGAGTTTCAATCATAACGCCTACTTTTGCTTGGGGAAAATCTATCTCTTTGAGCATCTTTTTTACTTCTCTAACTTCTTCAACCAAAATTACTTGGGGCAAGAGCAATCCTATTTTTTTTCCTTTCTCAGAAACTTTTTTCATTGCATTTAATTCTGCTTTTAGTATCTCTGGATTTTTTACACTATATCTTATTCCGTGAAAACCCAACATTGGATTTGCTTCTATATCTTTTGGAGCACCTTCTAAATTTGAAAATTCATCGCTTCTTATGTCAGAAGTTCTTATCCAGAGTTCATCAAAATATTCTGCTATTCCTGCAATTCCTCTGAATATTATTTCTTCATATTTATCTATCTGATTTTTCTCCAAAAAATAATTTGGATGTTTTCCTGATTCAGAAATTATACCCTCAACTCTTGTTAATCCAACACTTCTAATGCCTGTTTCAGATGCACGTTTGGCAAAACTGGGCAAGTCTACCATTAATTTTATTTTAGTTTTAGTTTTTGCAGTTACTCGCTCAATTTTCTTTTTTTGATCTTCTGCAATTTTTCCCTTGTATATCTTTCCTGAAAATCCATCAACAGTTACGATGTCGCCATCTTTTAATTCAATTGTTGCTTTTTTTGTTCCAACAATCGCCGGAATTCCCATTTCTCTCGAGACTATTGCAGCATGGGCAGTCAGTCCTCCATCGTCAGTTATTATTGCAGTTGATTTCTGCATTGAAACAACCATGTCAGGATTAGTCATCTTTGTGACAAGAACATCTCCCGGTTGTATTTTCGGTAAGTCTTTTAAATCTCTAATAATCTTTACTTTTCCTGATGCTATTCCAGGAGAAGCAGCCAATCCAGTTAGAATTATTTCTCCCTTGATTTCTTTTGACTTACCTTCTTCAATTCTCTTATTTATAGTTGTTATTGGTCTTGTTTGAACAATATAAATTTCATCACCTTCTATAGCAAATTCTATATCCTGTGGTTTCTTATAATGTTCTTCTAATTCCAAGGCAATATCAGCTAATTTTATCACTTCACTGTTTTTAAGAACCTGCTGTTTTGATTTCTCTTCTCTTAAATTAACAGTTGTATTTTCTCCTGAAGAATTCCTTGTTAGAGCAATTTTCTTGTCAGCAACTTTTATATCTATTATTTCTAAATCTTTTGAGATCACATATTTGTCGGGATTTATTTTTCCTGAAACAATTCCTTCTCCGAGCCCCCAAACAGCCTCCATAATTATATTTTCCTCTTTATAAGTAGGATCTTTAGAAAAAATTACTCCTGACTTTGCTGAATCTATCATTTTTTGAACAACAACCGCCAAATGCGCTTGCTCGTGTTTAAATCCCTGTTTATGCCTGTAATATGTTGCGCGCGCGGTGAACATAGAAGCAAAACACTTTCTAATGCTGATTAATAATTCTGAATTTCCTTTTATATTAACGAAGGTATCCTGCTGTCCTGCAAAACTAGCTTCTGCCAAATCTTCTGTTGTTGCAGAGGAGCGGATAGCCACAAAAATTGGTTCATGTGCATTGTTTAAAATATCCAAAGCAGAACCATATGCAGAGCTTAAATCTTCTGCACCTAAACTTTCATATGCTTCTAAAATCTCTTCTTCCATCTCTTTTGGAAATTTAGAATCTGTAATTGATTTTCTGATTTCTTCTGTAATCTTATTCAATAATTCTGTGTCTTCATAATTTATTTTTTCAAGAAGCTCTTTTATTTTTTCTTTTATTCCGGATTTTTGAATAAAATAATCATAAGCTTGGGCGGTAACTACAAATCCTGGTGGGACTGAAATTTTTAGATTATATATTTCCGCAAGATTTGCCCCTTTTCCCCCTGCAATTAATCCAGAATTTTTATTCAATTCAGAGAACCATTTTATGAATTCAATCTTGTCGCTAGAATTCTCATTAATTCCCTCTTTTTCTTTCATAACTAGATTAAATTTTTTAGATTAATAAAGGTTTTGGGTTATTTTGATATAGCGTCTACAGGGCAATTTTTAATAGCTTCTTTTATGCATTTTGCATCTTCTTTTGCATTTGCTTTTACCTGCGCTTTTATATCATCATTCATCTCAAAGACTTCTGGGCAAGTTGAAGAACAAGCCCCGCATCCAATGCACTTATTTTTATCAATTTCCACCATTCTAATTTTTAGAGGGTTAAGTTTATAAATATTGTCCGGGGAAGGGGTTTAATCATAAATATTTTTCCTGTGACCAATTCTAACCACCATAATTTTATTCATGGAAATAATAACATCTACTATTGCTCTGTAATCTCCAATTCTTAATCTCCATAATTTTTCACCTTGTAATCTTTTAAGATGCCTGAATGGATTTTCTCTTATTGAGTAAATTTTATTTAATATTACCTCGGAATCTTTTTTATTTAATTTTTTTAGAAATTCTTCTGCATTCTTTTCAATTTGAATAGAATACATTTTATCTAAGCATGATTCCTAATTCTCTTGCAACTTGTTCAATAGGTTTTACTTTTCCTCTTTTCACATTTTCTAATGCAATTTTTATATCTTCAATTTCTTCTTCACTTAAGCTATCTTCTTCACAATTGTCTATTAAATTGTTTAAGATGTCGTCATAGGATTGTCTTTCAAAATTTTTAATGTTTTTCAATCTTTTAAGAGTTTCCAAGTTAATTTGTATTGTTGTTTTTTCCATGTTATATAGTAACTATAACTGCTATATAAACTTTTCGTTTATCCTCTTTTTAACCCCCAAGGATAAAATACTATTATTAAGCTTTTTTCTTGCTCTTTTTTACTAATATAATCCCTACTATTAAAAAACATACAAAGATTATCCCGCTTATTATCAACCCCTTAGCATTTATTTTTCCTTCTAATATATCTGCTATTAAATATAAAACAATTTGCAAGCATGCTAATCCTCCTACTATATATCCAAGAGTATTCTGAGTTTTTGGTTCTATAATTCTCTCTCTAAATTTGTAGCCCATTAGTGAAGATATAATCATTAACCCAAGAAATGCAATTAGGAATATCCATACTTTTAAAGGCATTTTAGTGCCTGTTAAGATTAAGAACAAAATTAAAAAAAGTTCCAAAAGGATAAAAAAGACAATGGTGGTTCTAACATTTTTTAGAGTACGTTTTTTTAAAGTTTCTTTGTCTAGCTCACCCTTTTTCATTCTAATATTAATTTAAAGTATTATTTAAATATTTCCTCAAAATCCACAAAAATTAATATAAATTTACTTTTTTTACGCTTTTTAGTTAAGTTTATAAATATAATCCCCTTTTCTCTATTTATGTTCGGACTAGGGTTATGGATTTTAATTATAGTGTTTGCACTATTGGTAATTATTTTTATTAGTTATTACAATAGATTTGTTGTTTTAGGAAATCGGATTGATAACTCTTTGAGCCAGATTAATGTTCAGTTGAAAAGGAGAGCAGATTTGATACCGAATTTGATTGAAACAGTTAAGGGATATGTAAAGCATGAAAAAGAAGCAATAAAGGCAGTTACAGATGCCCGAAAAGCACTCGTGGGTGCAAGTGGTGTTGAGCAAAAAGTTAAGGCAGACAGACAGCTTGAATCAGCTTTGAAGACAATTTTTGCAATTGCCGAAGGGTACCCTGATTTGAAGGCAAAT
>JBDRJG010000028.1:0-28910 GCA_043815085.1 Candidatus Iainarchaeum sp.
CAGGTTGGTTGATAATCTTCTTCAAAAACACATGCACCCAGTTCATCAAAACTAACACTTGCAATACATTCCAATTCACTTGTTATGTCATCTCTGTAATTTGTTGTCAAACCCGCTTCAGAAGACAATTTTCTGCACTCAACTTGTGTTACAAATGCAGCCTGATTTCCCAGTAAACAGCACCCCAATTGACATTCACGCAAATCTTCCATGCTTTCCCCTTTCCAAAATCCCTTCTCATTATTGCAGACAACTAACGGTGTGTTTGGCATACACGAACCCTGAATTGAATTTATGCACGTTCCTAATTTACAATAAGCTGTTGCTTCGCAGGAAGTAGGAACTTTTTTATAAAGTTCCCCTGATTTTGAAAAAGGGTTTATTCCTGTTGCGCATTCATTTTGAGGGGCATTCTGACACCATTGTCCACTATTTAATCTTTCACAGCAATAGGAACTCTCTGCTGCAGAAATAAAATTAATTAATAAAATTCCGATTAGTAAAATAATCATAGGCAAAATAAAATTTATTTTTTTCATTTTAAATTAAAATACCTGGAGGGAATGCATAGCTTCTTGATGCAAACTGGAAGATTTTATCATTGTTTATATCAGTTAAAATGTATATTGTAGTTCCCTCAATCTGCTTTTGTTTATTGACTTTTAAATCATGATAATAATCCATGTAAATTGTGGTTTCTGCATCTCCATATAGTGTTTCCCATTGAATTATGCTGTTTGCAATGCTTGCTAATTTGTAGAGATCATTATTCAAAGCAATTCGGAAATTTTGGTATTTTTCAGTTTCTCCTTTAATTAGAACAACCTCATAACCAAAAGTTGTAATAATCTTATTTGGCAATAATTCAACTGTCGTGTTTCCTGTTTTCATGCTGACTTCATATCCTTTTTGTTCATAGTTGTCTTTCATTGAATCAAAGCATGAGACAGTCTCATCCTCAATTTCATTTAATATTTCTTTTTGAATATGTTGTGTTAGCATTGGTTGCTGAACAACGCAGGGTCTATAGTACTCATTTATATAACATAGATATTCCACTTTATTGTTTTCATAAATATAATAGCCTTCAGGATTTACACTTCCCCCTTGTAAAGAGAGTATATCTACAGTATTTTCAATTTTTTCCTGCATGCATTCTTGAATATAAACAGGGGGGTTTTTAGTTCCAGGTATTATATCTGTTTTGGGTTTAGAAAGAAATATATAGAGCAATATTGCAAGAGCGACAATGATTATAGCAATTATAATAAATATTGTAACCTGGCCTTTAAAATTTTTCAGAAAAATTTTTGACTTGTCTTTTTTATTTGCCCTCTTTTCTTCACCTTTCATTCATTTTAGACGATATTCTTGTTTAAAAATATTTCTTAAATTTAATGTGGCGCTTAATATAATTTTTCAATAGTCTTTTCAATAGCACGCGCAGTTATTGAAATTTCTTCTTCAGTAATCACCTTATCTTCTTCACTCATTAAATCGTATAAATCTTCTTTTGGTCCTATATACTCTTTATAAAAATCAGAAAGAATTTTCAAACTTTCTTTCAAATCTTTAAAGGTAACATATCCCCCTTCAAGATTAACTATTTCCTCCTTAGGAACTTCAAGAATCTCTGAAGCATAGTTTATGAGGGCTTCTTCATATTTTTTATTCAAGCATTGTGAAATTTCTTTAGGAGTTATAATGTAATCTCTTTTTATGCAATCAATTTCTTCAAGTGTCTTTTTTGAAGGCTCTCCATATAAATTCCCATATAATAATGTTCTTTTTCCATTGCTTTTTAATTTAATAGAACCATTAGTTATTCCCTCTAGAGTTCTCAAATCATCGAAATTACCATCTAACATATTCATGTATAATTTCTTATCATTTGGGTTATATTCTCCAAAACCTTTCAACGTAACATATCCATGCCCCAAACTTCTTAAATTCAATTGATTGTCTGTCCCTAATTCTTTTTTTATCTCCCTTATAGAAGCATTTGAATCAGGGAATTCTTGTCCATTAATTCCTAAACTTCCTGTTAGGAATATTCCTGCAATTAATGAATTTCTTAACCATTTTTTCATAAATGGTATATAAGTCTAAACTTTATAAAATTATCTATTTGTAACTTTTTTATAATGATAACAAATTCAATCATCAGTCTCAACTCTTGGAGCAAGAAGAAAAGAGAGTTCAATATGCTCTGTCTTTATGTCTATTCTTAAGGGATGGTCATTTGCGAAATTTAGAATTGTTTTGTTTGACAATTTTGAAGCTTTTGCAAATTTTTGTAAATATTCTAGGCTGTATTTTGCCTTGCAGGATTCTGCATCTATTTTTGCCTCATCTCCTGAAAATTCACTTCTCGCAGAATTCAGCCCTCTCGCTTCTATTACAAATTTACCCTCTTTTACGATAAAAGAGCAGGCATCATCAACAACTGCGCAATCTTCAATTGAATCAATGAAATCTGCAGAATTTATCTCTATTCTCGAACTGAATTCAAGAGAGGGCATCTCTTTTTCTTCTCCTTCAATATCCATAAGACAGAGTGTAAAGTTTCTGTTAATTCTGTCTTGCATTTGAATTTCAAGAAAATTTTCTTTCTTTTCCAAAACAATTGAACTAGAACTTCTCTTTAATATTCTTTTCAGATTGTCGAGATTAACACCCAAAATCTCTCTTCCAACTTCAAACTGAGAAAATGCGCTTTTCGGTATCTTAAAATTTACCATCGCAACATTTGCCGGATCAATTGCAGTTATACTTAATCCGAAATCATCCACCCTAATCCTTACTTCAGTCACTAATTCAGAAATAAGTTCAATTGCTTTTGAGAGCAAAAGAGGATTTTCAAGTTTAATTTTCATAATCCCCAAAAAGAACCTGTTTATTTAAGCATTGCTGTTCTAAAGTATAGAATAATTATATAAATCTCCTAATTTAATTTAAAGCATGGAGAATAATCCTGTTTCTGTCAATGAGCAAAGAATAAGGAAAATAACGAGTCTGTATTATTCAAGACCAGAAATTCAAAAGGCTATTTTTGAATTCTCTAAAAATAGGGAAATTTGTCCGAGATATTTTGAGGGGTTTGGAAAACGCCCAGATAGTTTTGAATATTCAGGGGATATTTTTGAACTAGTAAAAAAAGGAGCAACTTCTTTTCATTGCTCAGAAGAGCTTTGGAGAGACCCTCTAAAGATTCAAACAGGAATGAATGAAAAACAAATAAATGAACTGAGAATTGGATGGGATTTTCTTCTTGATATAGATAGCAAATATATAGATTATAGCAGAATAATGGCAATTGAAATATTAAAAGTTTTAAAATTTCACGGAGTAAAAAATGTGGGAATAAAATTTAGTGTTTCAGGAGATACACCTGTCTTAATAAAAGAGGATAAAGATATTTCTTTATTTTCCATCGCCGAAGTAATTGAAAAATTAAGAGAGCATAGAAAATTAGAGATTTTATCTGTTGGCAAAGATAGGAAATTAAAATTCTCAAAAATTTATGGTTTTTTAGAGCACAAAGATACTCTTTATGAAGTAAATCACTCTCAAAGCACAATTCCCCTAAAAGCAACAGGCCACCACTCTGTTTTTGTCTGGAGCAAAGGGGAAATAATACAAAAAAAAGTAACAGAATTAAAGAAAGGAGATTTTTTGATTTCATATAATTCAAAAGAAAATCCTTTTTCACAAAAGAATTTAATTGTCACAAATAACTTTGAGTTCTCAAGAAATCAACACTCAAAGAAATTAATATCAAATAACATAAAAATTACAAAAGAGTTAATGAGATTGATAGGGTATTTCTTAGCTGAAGGGCATGTTACCAATATAATTAATCAAGTGGGTTTTACATTTAATCAGAAGGAAATAGAATATATTGAGGATGTTAAGTTTCTTCTTAATTCTATAACGGGCAGAAAAATTTCAATAAGGCACCCTAATTCTGGTTCTACTCAGATATTAATTCATTCAAAAGAGTGGGCGAATTTTTTTGACACTTTCTGCGGGAAGAAAAAAGAGAAGCATGTTCCTTCATTTGCATTTAAATCGCCGAGAGAATTGTTTACAGAGTTGTTAAGAGGATATATTAGAGGAGATGGATATAAAATAGGAGAATATGGAATTGTGGTTAAATCAGTTTCAAAAAGATTAATCACAGAATTTATTTGGCTTTGTAAATTAAATAATATCTCTTGCAATATATCTTTTGAGCAAAATAAAGAGCACAAATTACCTCAAGGGACAACTTTTAAGGGAAGTTTAGTCTATCTCTTAAGAATTCCAAAATCTGAGTTAGAGATTATTGAATTTAATAGGCAGAGAAACAAATTTTCTCCATATGCAGGAGATAAGATATTTCCTGTGGATGGATTGAGAGAAATCTATAAACAAATCAAACCGAAAATGTTTAATTCTCATAGAGCAGAACAAATGACTTTGTCCAAGAGAAATGCAAATCTTCAAAGGATAAAAAGAGTCTTAGACTGGTTTAATAAATTTAAAGAGAATGAATATGATAAGAATTCTAGGATAATTTTAGAGAATTACAAAAATCTATTCAATTCTGATATTTCCGTTGTAGAAGTAGAAAAAATAGTAGAGAAAAACAGAGAGAGGGTTTATGATGTTTCTGTTGAGGAAACAGAATCTTTTTTTGGAAACTATTATCCTATTCTCCTACATAATTCAGGTTCCAAAGGATTTCATTTAATAATCCCCTGGAAAGCGTTTCCAAAAGAGATTAATGGAGTAAAAACATCTGAAAAATTCCCAGAATGGCCGAGAATTCTTATTAAATATCTCATGGAGCAAACCAAGGACAAACTGATAGAAAAAATTTCTGGATTAGAGAGGCCCAACAAGTACATTAAAGATTACAAGGCTCCAAAAGAAGTCATGCCTGATTTAATTCTAGTTTCTCCAAGACATTTGTTTAGAATGCCTTATTCTCTTCATGAAAAGACTGCTCTGGCGAGCATTGTTCTAAAATCTGAAGAGCTGGAGAAATTTGACATGAAAAATGCAAATCCAATGAAATTATCAAGTTTAGAAATAGGGGATTTTTTTCCGAATTCAAAAGAAGGAGAAGCCTCTGAATTTTTAGTGCAGGCATTGGATTGGTATAAAGAGGATAATAAGGATGAAGTAAAAGAAGAAAAAGATTTTAAGCCAATTAAATTGACTAATCTCTCTGACACGCATTTTTCCCCCTGTATAAAAAATATTTTAAAAGGCATTTCAGACGGAAGAAAGAGGGCTTTGTTTATTTTAATAAATTTATTTAGAACTATTGGAATAGATAGAGATGAATTAGAGAAAAGAATTTATGATTGGAATAAAAAAAATGAATCTTCTCTTCAAGAAGGCTACATAAAAAACCAAATTTCCTGGGCTTATAGAAAAAAGCCAATAATGCCTCCAAACTGCAAAGAATTTTATTCTGGAATTGGAATGTGTGAGCCAGATAGTTTTTGCAGAATTATAAAAAACCCCGCGAGTTACGTTATTAAAAAAAGTTTAAGAGCAGATAAGAAATAATTTTTATAAAAATATTTATAAACAAGAATTGACTCTTGAATTAATGAGAAAAGAAGTGATTGTACTTGTATTTTTATTATCTATAATGTTTCTTTTACCTTTAGTTCTTGCAGATGAATTGACTCAGGTTGAAAAAGCATACACCTGTCTTGAGAATAAAATAAATTTAAGCAAGTGTTCTTCTCTGCAATATGAGGAAAGAGTATTTTCTCTGCTTGCTACAGGATTGTGCGAGAAAGAAGTTAGTGCAGATAATTCTTTAAATCAGTGCTGGCCGAAATCAGGATGTAAAATAAAATCCACTGCTCAGGCGGTTCTTGCATTAAATAAGAAGATAGATACAACAAAAGCAGAAAATTGGCTTTTGTCTCAAATTTCTACTCCAAAAGAAATTGATTGGTTTTTAGAGATTGAAAGTTCTAAGGCTACATCTTGTACAATAGTTTATTCAGACACCGATTATACATTAACAATAGGAGATAACAAAAAGATTTCTTCATCAAATCTTGGGGCTTGTTTGAGTTTAGCACAGAATAATTATTGGCTTGAAATTTCTCCAACTTGTTACAATAAGGAGATATATATTTCATGCGATAACCCCTCTAAGGGCATATTTATAACTACCCTGTTATTTAAGAAAAACGATTCTGAAACAGTTCATGTTTCAAGCACACCTAATTCTGCTCCAGCAAATGGAAGAACAACTGAAAAAGTAGATGCTCTTTGTTTTTCGCAATTACCCGGGGGTGCGTGCGATTATGAAGGAAGTTTGTGGGCTACATTGGTCCTATATTCTTTAGGTCATGATGTTTCAAGATTTATGCCTTATTTAATTACAATTATGGATGGAAATTCAAAATATATTCCAGAATCCTTTTTATATTTTTTAACAGGAAAATTTGAGATAGAACTTTTATTGAAGCAAAAAGCAGGATTATATTGGGCAGAATCTGAAGACAAATATTATGATACTGCAATTGCACTCTGGCCCTTCCGTTTTGAATCTCCCTATGAAAAACAAAGTTCTAAAGAATGGCTTTTGAGAGTGCAGGAAGCGAGTGGATGCTGGAATGGCGGAAATATAAGAGATACTGCTTTTATTTTATATTCAATTTGGCCAAGAGGTTCTCCTCCTGGACCTGGCCCAGAGTGTCTAATTACCGACGACTGTATTTCTGTTTCATGCCAGGATAGATTTTGCAATGAAGGAGTTTGTCTTTATGACTATTTTGGTTGCGGAATTAATGATGGTTGTTGCCCTCCCGATTGCACTTATCTGATGGATGGTGATTGTGATGAATGCACCTCAGATAGTGATTGTGATATTTATGATTCTGAATCAAGTAATTATTGTTCTGGAGATAAAGTTTACAAAGATATTGTAGATTATTCCTGTGAAAACAAGGTTTGTGTTCCAAGTGAAGATTCTCAATTAGTAACCACCTGCAATGCTGATGAAATATGTGATTCTGGATATTGCCTTCCCGGAGGAGGACCAGAACCAGACTGTTGGACTTATGATGATTGCCCAGTTAAATCTTGCGAAGATGCTTTTTGTATTGGGGGAGTTTGTTCTTATGATTATGTGGGTTGCATAGACAATGATGATTGTTGTCATAGTCCTGGCTGTACATACCTGAATGATAATGATTGTTCAGAAGGACCTCAATGCACTAATGATGGGGGTTGCGAGGATTTTAATAGTGAATCAATTGAATATTGCTCAGAAGATAAAACCAAAGTTTATAGAGATAAATATCATTGTGAAATAGATATTTGTGTTAAAGATGCAATTCCAGAATTGATAAATACTTGTGATGAAGATGAAGAATGTCTTTCAGGAACTTGTTTGGGTACTGGAATAATTGGGCCATGTGAAAATTGGTGGGAGTGCCCACCTGGAGAAGATTGCATTGATGGAGAGTGTGTTTATTCAACACTCTTAGATTGTGTAGAATCTGATTATTTCTGCATGTCTGCGATAAACTGTAAAGAAGAAGATTTGCTTGGAGAAGATTACATTTGCTCAGGAGAAGGACTTTTTGTGTGTTGTGATGCTGAAGAGGAATTAGGGGTTTGTGTTGCGGATTACGGAGGAGAGATTTGCGATTTAGGTGAATTTTGCCCCCTTGCTGGAACAATTAAAGAAGTAAAGGATACAACAGCTGAGCAAATATGTTGTGTTGGGGCAACATGTGAGACTTTTGCTATTGGATGCACTATTAATTCAGATTGTTTAGAAGGAGAAGAGTGTATAAATAGTGTTTGTTTGGTTCCTTCTGAATGCACCATTAATTCAAATTGTCCAGGAGGAGAATGTTTCGGTGGCTTCTGTTCTTATGAAAATTCTTGTGCAAATAACAATGGAGAATGCAAATCAACTTGCGGCAAGAAAGAAGAAGAGAAATCGTTTTATATCTGCGAAGGAAATAATATATGCTGTAAAGAGACAGAAAAAAAGAGTTATCTATGGATTGTAATTTTATTAATTTTAATTGTTCTTTGTACAATCGGAATTGTTTTCAGAGATAAGTTAAGAACCCAATGGTTCAAATTGAAATCTAAATTTGGAAAAAAGAAAGAGAAAAATAAATTTGAAATGCCTTCAACTCACGTTGGTCCTGTAGGGGGACCACTTTCACGTAGAATTTTACCTCGTAGAATTTTACCTCCTCATTCTGGAACTCCTTCTGGAAGCAGACCTATGCCAGTACGCAGACCTCTATCCAGAGGAAAAGTTTCCCCCATAAAAAAACCAGAAGAGAAGCCAAAGAATGAATTAGATGATGTTCTTAAGAAGTTAAGAGATATTGGAAAATAAAATTATATGCTCTCCAATAAAATTTATTAACTGTTATCTCTTACATAAAATATGAAAAAAGTAATGTTTGTTTTTTTGTTCTTGCTCTTGCTCTTTCCGACAATATCCGCAATAGAAATTAATATGGATTCTCAATTTTCAAAAGGACAGACGATTATCTCTTCAATCTATGGAGATTTTCTTACTCCAATAACAAAAGGCAATATCAAATTTTACAGAGGACATGTACAAACTTCCTTTGATTATGATGTAGCTAAGATAGGAGATTATTATTACATATATGTTCAAACAGCAGGAAAATCTCCAAATAATTATTCAATAAATATAAGCGGAGTCCGTTATATCTTAGATTCTCAAGTTTCAACTCAGCAGATTTCAAAAGTTTTTACAATAAAGAACGAGGCAGCTGATTTTTCAGTCTCTCCAGGATTTATTATAACTAGTGAAGATTTTTCTTTGAGAATTCAGAATACAAAAGGAGAGAACATTCAAATTAATTTGGGTATAGAAGAGAATCCAGAAAACACAGATGGTTTCTTTAAATTCTTGTCTGGAGGACAAGAAATTGGAAATTCAATAGTTCTTTTTTCAGGACAAATAAAATATTTAGGAATCCAGTTGGAGGGAATAACTGAAACAACAATAAGGACAATTTCTCTTAGCACGAATAATTTAGAATATAATATTCCTGTATATATAATTCTGAATATCCCCTCTTCAAATCAAACTCCAGTAAATGTTTCCACGAATCAAACCCAGATAAATACCTCTTCAAATACAACAACTCCGAATGGGACCCAAAATAAGACTTGCTCTTGGTTAGAAAAATTATTTGGTTGCAAGGAGGAAATCCAGAATACTTGCACTGATACATGTTCATCATTGAAATATCAATGCGGCACTAGAACAGTTTGTGGAATAAGCACGAATTGTGGAACTTGTTCATCAAGATACACTTGCCAATCAAATGGAACGTGCACTAGAGATTGCATACCCAGCACTTGTCCCTCATTAGGTAATAAACATTGTGGAACTTGGTCTAATGGCTGCGGAGGAACTATAAATTGCGGAACCTGCTTAAATGGATATAATTGTCAAATTAATGGAACCTGTATTAAAAGTTGTAAATATACATGTTCATCATTGAAATATCAATGCGGCACTAGAACAATTTGTGGAACTAGTGTAAATTGCGGAACCTGCTTCCCAGAATATAATTGCCAGACTAATGGAACTTGCATTAAAGTTTATACAAATAAAACATCTGCTAATACTACCAAAAATAATACAACAGACAGTATTAATGTTTCGTCAAATGAGACAGAAGAAAAATCAACGAGCATATGGGATATTTTTAAGAAAAAGGATACTGCTTCCTCTTCCCCAGAAAAGGACAATGTAACCAAGAGTCTTTTATCAAAAACTTGTGCAGAAATTAAAGGAACGGTTTGTTCTGAAGGGCAAATTTGCGCGAATAAAACAGTTTCCACAAAAGATGCTGACTGTTGCATTTCTTCTTGTGTAAAAGAAGAAGAAACTAAAAATAAGAAACTAATCGGTTGGGCAATAATTGGAGTTTTATTTATTATAATTTTATGGTTCTTCAGAATAAAATTCAAGGGAATGAAAAATAAGAAAGATCCTTTATTGGGCAATAAAAAAAGATAATTATTCCTTTTTGGTCTTTTTTCTTAAATTTTCTTTTTTATTATTTGTCCCCTTTTCATTAATTTTATTTTCTTCAGGCAGAAGTTCTTTTATTTTTTTCTGCATCTGGGCGTTTTCAAATTGTAGGACTCTTGCCACTTCATCATATCCGTGAAGTCTTCTTGTTAATTCACTTAGTATGTCTGTCCATCCATTATTTGTTAGAGCGATTAATTCTGGCTCAATAACTTCGACATGTGCTGGCATGTATTTAAACATAATAACAGCGAGGTATAAAATATCCTTTACTTCAATTTCAATGTCTGCAAAAGTGGTGTAGAATTCTTTATTATCTTTCATAAAAACAGGTTCATTTATTTTACTATTTATAATTAAAACTCCTTTTTCTTCTCCTACACTTTTTATTATCTGCTTCAATGTTTCTACTAAATGTTCTGGGGGTTTTCCGATTATCTCGAGAATTATTGAAGCCCGAATTCCTTTAGTTTCTGAATTTTTTTTATCTAAACTCATTTTTTTTGTATTTCTCTTTTTTAAGCATGAACAATGTAATCAGCAAAAGACAAAAAGTTATAATTCCGTATATTGCCAATTTGCCTTTATTCAATTCTTTACTATTCTCACTTTTTATATCTTTTGTATTAAGATTTATTGTTTTTACTTCTTCTACAGTTATTTTTTGGGTTTCTTTTATAATTGGCTCAGTTTCTTCCACTTGAGGTTCTTCTTCTTGAATATCTTCCTGCTCTTGTATATTTTCTTCCTCGACAATTTCCTCTTCTTCTTGGGTATTTTCTTCTTCTCCTTTAACACAAGCAAGATCCTGTTGTTTTATTTTAGTGAGAGTAACTTCTCCTATTCCAACAACTTCTATTAAATTATCAACACCTTGAAAAGGTCTCGCATTAATTATTGCCTCTGCTTTTGCAGGCCCAATTCCATATAAGCTATCCAATTCCTCTTTAGATGCACTATTGATATCAATTTGCCCTTCTTCGCATAAAGCAGAAATATTAGAAAAGATTACCATAATTAAAAATAAAATTAGCAATTCTTTTTTCATATTTTTTTAAATAAATTACTTGTTTTAAGAATTATTATACTGCAAAATCCTTTTTGTACTTGCTAGAAAAATCAATATATTCTATTTCTCCTCGCTTCTTTCCTTTTTTTGCAATTAATATTTTTGAAAATATTTTATTTTCAATTAACCAAAAACACATTCCTTTTTCTACCTGGTCAAGATAACCATTTGCTTTGACCTCGAGTCCAATAATTTCATAGTTTCCTTGAGGATTTCTTTTGAAGCAGATAAAATCTGGAAATCCATTTCCTATTGAGAGAGCTTTTAGAAAAGGATTGTATTTTCTTTTTGCTGGAACAATTTTGTTTTTAGAATAATCGATTGTATTTACCCACTTAGCAATAATCCATCCCATCTCTTCCAAATTCTGCCTAACTTTTGCTTCAAATCTTCGCCCTGCAGCCCTATTTAATTTTCCTTGTTTAGAATAATTTACCTTCTTCTTTTTCTCTTTTTTTCTCTTTTCCTCTTTCATAAGAATTCCCTCTTTTTACAAATCTCGAGCTTGCAGAGTTCTTCTTCCATTTGCTTTAGCCCTCTTTATTCCCTCAATTAGAATTTCTTCAGCTCTTCTCTCAAGAGTAGTTTCAACTTCATCTGCAACACTCGACACTGTATTTTCTTTGTCCAATTCTTTGACTACTTTTCTTATATTTGATTTTATTATTAGAGGCATTTTATTTTTCTCCTTCTGGTTTCATGAATGGAAATAAGATGACATCTCTTATTGAGGGCTGATTAGTTAATATCATAATTAATCTATCAATTCCTAAACCATATCCTGCAGTTGGAGGCATTCCTATTTTTAATGCATTTACAAAATCTTCATCCATTGGCATTGCTTCGTTATCTCCCCCATGAAGAAGTCTTGCCTGTTCTTTTAATCTGGCTTCTTGGTCAAGAGGATCATTTAATTCATCATACGCTTTTATAATTTCAGCTCCATCAATTAATAATTGCACAGAATTAATCTTGCTAGGGTCTTTCTCATTTCTTTTTGCTAAAGCAATCATCTCAACAGGATAATGTGTTAAAAAAGTTGGTTGGATTATACTTGGTCTTACAATTCTTTTATATAATTCGTCAAGTAAAGCACCATAATGCTTACATTTTCTTATGTCCACATCTTTTAATTTTTTATTATCTATTGCTTTTTTTAATTTTTCAAAATTATTTTCTTTGTCAATATCTATTTCTGTTTTTTCAAGCACTAAATCTTTAAATTTTATTTTTTTAAAGGGAGTTTTTATATTAATCTTTTTACCTTGATATTCAATTGTATCCTTCAAATTTAATTTCTTTTTTAATTCATTAAAAAGTTTTTCTGTAAAATCAATGTGGTATTCATAATTCTGATAAGCCGCATAATATTCCATCATAGTAAATTCCGGATTATGAAATGCATCAATTCCTTCATTTCTAAAATTTTTCCCTATTGTAAAAACCTTGTCAAAACCCCCAACTATAAGTCTTTTAAGATATAATTCAGGCGACACAGATAAAAATAAATTTATATCTAAGGCATTTAAATGAGTTGTAAATGGAGTTGCAGATGCTCCTCCATAAATGTTTTGTAATGTAGGCGTTTCAACTTCTATAAATTCTCTTTTTTTTAATAATTCTCTAATTGTATCAATTATCTTTTCTCTTTTTTCAAAGACTTCTTTAACTTCAGGATTAATAATCAAATCAAGATATCTTTTTCTGTATCTCTCTTCTTTATCTTGCAATCCATGCCATTTTTCAGGAAGGGGCAAAATAGATTTGGAAAGCATTTCAATTTTTTTAACTAATACTGATTTTTGTCCTGTTTTTGTTTTGAATATTTTTCCTTCAATTCCAATAAAATCTCCAACATCAACATATTTCTTGAAGAAATCTCTACTCTCATCTGAAGTTTTACTTTCTTGCAGAACAATTTGTATTTCCCCCTCGCCATCTATTAAATTTGCAAAGGTTATTTTTCCTATGTCCCTTTTAGTCATCAATCTTCCAGCACTCTTAACTTTTTTACCAATTTTACTATCTAGACATTCTTTGAGATTCTCTTTTTTTTCAAATTTATTAGGATATGGATTTATTCCCTGCTTTCTTAATTCTTCTAATTTTCTTAATCTTTCGTTAATTATCTGTTCTTCGCGTCCCATGTTTATTAAAAAGAAGTTTGGTTTTTATATTTAATCATTCACTTCATCCAAAATTATTTTATCTTTAAATTCACCTCTTTTTTCAATTTTTTGTTTTTTAATTTCATCAATCTTCTTTTTATCAAATTTCTTAAATTTGCAAATAGCATCAATAACCTCTAAAATATCTGAAATTTCCTCTTCATTACTCTCTTTTAAAAATTCATCCACTTCTTCACTTAATTTTTCTTTGAGTTTTTCCCAGTATTCTTGGTTATCTGCTATATGAATCTCTGGTCTTTTCCCACTTTCTTTAATTACTTTTGGGATCTTATCTCTCACTAATTTATTATATTTCATCTTCTATAAAATTTTTTTCTTGGCCCTACCTCCTTATCAAGCTCTTCATTTAATATTTCATCAGCAATTTGTTGATATTTATCCCATCGTGAAATATGCTGATACTTTATTTTTTTGAAATTTTCTTGCAATTGTTGAACTTTTAAAAATAATTCCAGAAGCCGAGTATTTTTTACCTTGTATTTCCCCAAAAGCTGTTTTACAATTAATTCAGAATCCAAAACACAGACAATCTCCTCTTTTGTGAATTTTGAAGCAAGTTCAAGTGCTTTTATAAGTGCCTCATATTCTGCAATATTGTTTGTAACATTTCTTCCAATAAATTGGCTGTATTTTGTCAGAATTTCATTATCTTTTCTTATAACTATTCCAATTGCACCCGGTCCAGGATTTCCTCTTGCGCCCCCATCTGAGTTGGTGTAAATCATCTATCTTTAAAATCCATTGAATATAAAAAGTTTTAGATATGAAGCACCTTAAAGTTTTTGAGATCTTGAAATTTTTCTGCTTTTAGCTCAATATTTCTTATCAGTACGTGTTTTGGCCCCTTTTTGCATAATTCAATTAATTTATTAACATCTTCACTATTTCCTTCAAGAAAAATCTCTATTCTTCCATCTTCTAAATTTCGGACAAAACCTTTAACATTATATTTTTCAGCATTTTCCTTTACAAATGCCCGGAAAAATATTCCTTGAACAGTTCCTGTGATATACATTCTCACTGATTTTTTCATATTATATATTGTTGAAATGACTTTTTATATTTTTAAAATTAAATATCTCTTATATCCAATTCATTATTAACCACAGCAACAGTTTGAGAGGCAAAATACATTTTTGGCCCCACGGAAATTGATTTGCAATAATATTTTATTCTTTTCAGTTCTTTTTTTGGTAGTCCTTCATGGTCTCCCAATATAAAAACACAGTTTTCAGATATTTTTGCTTTTCTTATATTTTCTCCCCTTTTATCTAAAATAAATATTTCATTTCCCCCTTTTTTTAATTCTTCGATAATTTTGAGAAGACTTTTTTTTTCAATAAAACATCCCGGAAATACTTCTGTCTTTTGCCCTTCTCTGTATTTATACAAAATTTTCTTGATTAAGTTTCCAACATCTTTTTTTGAGATATCTGTTTCATTTTTAACTTGAATTTCAATATGCTTTGGGGGGTCAGGTTGCCCATAGAATACAAAATGAAATTTGACATCTTTTCTGAAATCATGTGACAGAAAAACTCCCTGAATGAAACTGTGAATTGCAATATCCATTCTTCCTGCTTTCATTAAATCTCCTCCAGAATATTTTGAGAGTGCATTCCCAGATGTTGTTGCTGAGTTGGAAAAGTAAACAAAGTGTTTCATCTTCTTTTCCTATAAATTATTGATAATACTAAAACTAACCAAGAGCCAATAACTCCAAGAACAAAGCCCAGAATAATTGGGATATCTTTAATTGTTAATCCATAAATAAACCAAGTTAAAGTACCTAAGCTAAAAATTACAAAAGCCAATAAAGAAATATCTTTAGAAGATTTATTCTTGTAAACTTTATATGCTTGAGGGAAGTATCCCAGTGACATTACAATTCCCATAATTGTTGCAGCAACTTTTATAAAATTAATAAAAATTAATCCCATTCAAAAAGAAATAATTCATCTTTTTTATAACTTACTCCCCATCTCTTGCATGACAAATTCTGATTTTGCAAAGATTTCTTTTCCCCTGAATATTCTATAAATTCCAATAAATCTCTCATTGCAGAATGCAGAGACAATTGAATTTTTTCTCCAGCCCTCGTCTTCTACAAGGTCTTTTTTATAAATTGGTTTGCCAGTAAATATTTGATTTAAATTGTCCTCTTTAATTGATATTGGAAGATAAACTTCAGAGACTATTTCTGCAGGAATTATTATTTTTCGGAGTAATTTTTCATTTCCTTTTTTGTATTCTTCAACTGCTTTTTCAAAATCATACAAATTTATTGAGGGGTAATTTTTATTATCCTCCCTAAATATTCCTGCTCTTTTTCTTCTTAATTCCAGCATGTGTGCACCAATCCCAAGCTCTTTTCCTAAATCATCAATTAATTTTCTAATATAAGTTCCCCCTTCACATTCAACACCAAATAGGAAATCTTTTCCATTTTCTTCAAAGATTTCAAATTGCTTTATCTCTCTTTCTCTATTTTGGCGCTTAACTCTGGATTTCACTGGAGGCATCTGAATTATTTTTCCCATAAATTTTTCCTGAATCGCTTTCTTAATCTTTTCCAAAGGAATCTCTTCATGAAGCCTCATCACTCCAACATACTCTTTATCCTCTCCTAAAAAATATCCTGTAAGTTTGCACGCCCGATTTAATGCAATCGGCAGAACTCCAGTTACCTTTGGATCAAGAGTCCCAAAATGCGATGTTTTCCTTAAATTTAATGCATATCTTACAAAATCAGAAACACTAAAACTCGTAGGTCCCGAAGGTTTATCGATATTTATTATTCCAAATTCTAAAAGCTCTCTGACTGATTTTTCTGATTTTATTTTCTCAATATCCATAAAGAAATTAAATGTTCTTTAATTTAAAAGATTAATCTATAACTTTGAAGTGTATATTGCAATATATATTTTATAGGATATATAAATTAACTTAAATTTTTCCATTGAGATATCTTTTTCTCTTCTCTTCAGGAAATTTTTCAATTGCGTATCTTAACATAATTCTTGGCATATGCTTATAGTGAAATCTTAAGAAATTTTCTAAAATTGTTTCATCTTTTTTCCCTATTTCTCTGAGCATCCAGCCAACTGCTTTATGAATTAAATCCTGCTTGTCTTTTAATAATATTTCAGAAATTGTAAGCGCATCTTCAAACTCTTTCTTTCTAATAAAATTAAATGTAGATATAATTGCAATTCTTCTATTCCAAAGATTTTCAGAATTAGCAAGAGAATACAGGATTTTTCTATCTTTGTTTAACAGAAAATCTCCCACAATATTTGGAGCACTCAAATCAACCAAATCCCAGTTATTTATGAATTTTGTATTATTTAGGTAGAAATGAAAAAGATTCTCTTTTTCTTTCTCAGAAGAACTTTTGTATTTATTAACCAATATAATCAAACCCACCAATCTATGCTCGTGTATTTTGCTTTTTAATAGTTCATTTATTTTTATTAGATTCAATTCTTTGTATTTTTCTGCGATTTTTCTCTGAACAGGAACTTTTATTCCAAGAAAAATATCCCCTTCCCCATATTCCCCTTTTCCCGTCTTAAAGAACCTCTGAAGTAATTTTGCCTGTTCAGGATTTTTTAATCCTTCCAATTCTTTGATTAATTTATTTAGCATATTCAATATAAGAAAGTTAGATATAAATTACTTTTGAAGAGCAACTCTTATAGGTCTTTGAGTTTTCTTTGTCTTTTCTGTCTGATGCTTAGCTTGTTTGGCTTGGGCTTTTTCAATTTCTTTTGTTGATTCTGCACTTGTCTTTGTTTTTTCTTTAGTCTCTTTTGCTTTTTCTTCGTCCTCTTTTGCTTTTTCTTTATTTTCTTCAGTCTCATCAACTTTTGGTTTTTGCAAATTTTCTTTCATTCTTTTCATCATTGTTTTTTTGTTTTCAATTGATTCCAACGCCTCTTTTTCTTGTTTTTCTTTTCGAGCCCTATTAAATTCGAGCCCTTTTGGATAATTTACAAGATCAACAATAATATTTTCTCCTTTTTTAGTTGCCTTAACTTTTATTTTTGTTGGGGGGTTTTTTATTCCACGGGCCCACATAAATTGGTTTAGATAAGGGCTAATTTTTATTTTATTTAAATCCCGGTTTTCCACTTTCATATGTTTTGCCAAAAATTCCTTAATTGATTTTATTGCTTTCGGGGTCTTTCTATATCTGGGAACCGGCCTAATTTTTTCCCTTAGTGGAATTATGTATTCTCTTTCAATTTCTTTGGTAGTTGTTTTTTTCTCTGCCATTTTAGTTTGCTTTTACCTTATCTATTAAATCCGAGACAGAAGTTTCTTATTCTATTTCTCTATCTTCCAATTTACATTTTAATTCTCTCTCAAACATTAATTTTGCCCCCCAAATAATCTCTGGATTTCTTTCTAAATAATCTCCAAGAACCAATATATCAACTTCATGATAATGATTCTTACGATCTAGGTACATAACAGCCATTGCTTGTTCCTCTAGGATTGGATTAGTTTTATAAACTATAGTTTTCTTCCCCTTTTCCAAATCTTTTAAAATCTTATCATTAACAGATTCTTTTTCAGCAGCTTTTTCTAAATCTTTACTCTTAAGAGTTTCTTCAACTTCTTTACTTTCGTAAATTTTTGACCATTGGTATTTAATTAGATTTTCTTCTAATCCTCCAAAATTATGTTTTCCTTTAATATAATATAGCTTATGCTTCTCAAAAACTGGTTTTGAAGAACCCTTTTCCTTGCCAAAGTTATTGTATGTACTATGTCTTGCATATCTCTTATTTTTTTTCATTACCATTTTATCCGAAGTGAGATTTCCTCCTCTTGTATGGTTTAATGTGAAGTTTAGTTCTTCTCCATGAACGCTTTTGTTTAGTCATAACTGATGGATGAACCTTCTTGCCAACTCCAAATTTCTTAAGAACAGCCCAAACAGGAGCCCATTTAGTTCTTCTTCCATGAATTGCAAGTTTTATTTTTTTCTGCTGATTTTTTATAGGCATTTTCTTTCTCCTAATTTTATATCTTTTTGCAATCCAAAATTTTTCTTTATCTCTTCTTCATGTTCTTTTGGGATAAATACTTTGGTATTTTTCTCTCTATAATAAAGAAGGATAGTATGGCCATTATTTTTATACGCTTCTCTAATACTCCCCCCCATATCACTTTTTTCTACAGGAACATTTGGGAAAATATTTCTTACACTTCCATGAATAGATTCAAAATCATTTACTGTTATTTGGGAATTATCTTCTCTAACTAATTTATATTCTATCATTTTATTCCCTCCAAAAATAATTTTCCTTTTTCAGTTAATATTCTTCCGGGTTTTTTGCTCTTAATTTCTCGAACTGATTTTTGAATTTCTGTAAAACCCGCTTTATCAGATTGTTGTAATATCACTCTTATTATTTTTCCAGAACCTTTTCTAAATTTTTCTGGTTTAAAACCCCTATTCTTTTTTGAGCCGTATTTTGTTCTCAATCTTTCAACTCCTACTGAACCCTTTTTGTATATATTTCTTAAAACAGAAGCAGCTCTCTTGTGCCAGAAATCTTTATCATCAATTGGTCTTTCTTTCGCGGGACCAGATTTTACAAATTTTGCCCATTCGGGCTCTTCAAATTCAGGAACTTTCTTCAAAGCCTCACCCAATTTAAGATTGTATTCTTGGGCATTTAATTCATACACTGCATTTATCATTTTATATTAGTTATTACATAGGCTTGTCTTACGACAATAGATTAACTCAAAGAGTTATTCACCTTAAAATTATGGTTAAAGAGGGTTTATAAATTATTGTTTTCTGCTTTTAGAAATGCTTCTAATTTGCCATTCTCTATCTTTTCTGTTTCCTCTAATGCATGCATTATATTATAAGCAGAAATCTGGTATTCTTTTGCACTGAACAAAACTAATGAATTATAATTATTAATTCTGTTTACAAACTCATTCATACTTAACTCCGTAAAATCCTGAAGAACTTCCCTTTGAAAAAAGAAATTGGGTTTCTTGTCTTTTATAATAAGCCAATATCCGTCTTTCTCTGGGTCAAAATGAGTTTCTAATTTCAAATCTTCATATATTTTTTTCTGTATTTCCCATAACAAATATTCCTAAACATCCTTTTTAACTATTTATATTCTAAAAAAGAATTAATTTTACCCCATATCCCTTCTCCATTTCTTAACAATAATAGTATATCCTATTATCTTAACAGTATAGGTTTTACCAAGTTTATTTAAAATTTCTTCTGAAATCTTTTTCAGTTCTTCTCTATCTCTACAACAAGATTTTAAAACAGAAATTTTAATATTTTTGCAATTATCAAAGTGATGCTTAAGATTGCTTATAAAATTCTCTGTGAGTCCATTTTTTCCTAATTGTATCTGTCTTATTGTGGGCATTTTAATTTATGTTAGTTGAAAGCATAATCTCCTCTTTATTTTGCTGAATTTCTTTATATTTCTTAACATCATAACCTTTTCCTTCAAAATATTCAATAATTCTTTTGCTTTCTCCAAGATCTTCTGCAGTTCTTACAGAATTCATTGGTTTATTCAAATCTCTGCCAAGAATTATTTCTTGCATTAATTCTTCATCCATATTTCTATTTCCCTCTTTTTCACTTTAATTAATTTTGGTTTCGATTTTATTCCCCATGTTCCGCTTTTCATGTTTTTTTCTTTATGAACGTCTTTTCCTGTAAATATATGAACATTCACATTTTTTTTATTATCTCTCCAATCTTGGCTTTTTGATGCACATATTATTGCAGATTCCTTTACATCTCCTTTTGTTGGATTTAGTTTATCAATTACACAAAATGGGCTTCCAGGTTTTGCAGTATGAAGAATAATATTTTTCTTTTTCTTATATTCTTTCATAAGTTCATCATTATTACTGGCATTTCTTCCTATGAAAACTCTGATGCCAGATTTTAATATAAATTCTCTCGGTTTCATATAAACTCAAATACGATAATGTTTAAAAAACCTGTTAATAATTTTTATTCAGCCAATCATCTACTATTTTAAGACAATGTTTCTGATTTGGCCAGGTAAGTTTTTTATACGCTTTCTTGAAGAAAGCCCATTGATATCCGTTGTGTTCAATTGCATCTAATTTTATTTTTCCCTTTTTTACTTCAACTGCAAATAGTTGATAAGTTTGTCCAATTTTCCCAGGTCTATCTTTTAGTTTCTTTTTATAAAGATATTTTCCTTTTTCTCTGAATTTTTTTATTCTAATAACTTTTAATCCTGTCTCTTCACCCACTTCTCTTTTAACAGCCATTTTTTTCGTCTCAAATCTTTCAATTTTCCCTTTTGGAAATTCCCATCCAATCCAGTGCTTTTTTCTTTTTAGAAGTATATATTCAATTTCACCATCGGCATTTTTACAATATGCTACGCCAAAAATTGCGTGGCGGAATTTATCTTCCACTTTATTTTTCCTTTACAGACAAGAATTTTGTTATTATCAAGATGCCAACAACACATATAAGTGTTACAATCAAGGCACTGAATAATTTTCCCTGAACTGGGCTTTTTTGTGAAATATTATTTACAAATTCAGTTATAACATCCTTCCAAACAAGTGCAATTAAAAAGCCGAATGCAGCCATAATTGCAGTGTTTGTTGCTTTTTTTAATTCATAATTAAATTTTTTTACATGTTCTTTTGCTTTTGTTTTTATATTCTGGCTTTTTGTTATTATTTCTGTCATTTTATTATAAATTTATTTCCCAAATTCGTTTAATGCTTCTTTTAGTTCTCTATGGGTTTTTGCATATTCTTTTAATGGAATCTTTTTCATGCAAGCATCTATAGCCTGTCGCATTCCCATTGCACCATATTTAGTTCCTTTTGGATTCCAATGAACTCCCCCCCCTGCCTGAATCACAATATCTTTTCCCATGGACTTTATTATTTTATCGACTATTCCAGGATGAATTCCTCCAGATGCAACACCCAAAACAGGTTTTATATTACCCCATTTTTCTTCAAGATATTTTTTTGTTTGTGCGGTGAATTGAGTTTCAACTTCTTTTTCAATATGCAGAATTTCATTTTTATTTCCAGTCATCTTGCCATAGATTGCTCCAATATGCAGAGTATCAACCCCAATCATTCTGGCGAATTCCGCAATAACTTCCATTGACATTCCGTGATTAGGGTTTCTGTCGTACATTGCATGTCCTGCGCGGTGTGCATGAATAGGAAGTTTTGTAAAATTCCTTGCAGTCTGCAGTGCACTCCATCCAAGAGTAAGAATGTCGAGCATAATATAATTTCCTCTGTTTCTTTCTACAAATTTTATTCTTCTTAGCATTTCTTTTGATTCTGCTGTGCAATTTATTAAATAAACTTTCTTTTCTCCTGTCTCTTTTTCAGCTTTTTTGCATGCTTTTATTGTCAATAAAAATCTTTTTTTGAAATTATTGAAATTGTGGGAAGTTAAATTCTCATCATCTTTTACAATATCGCATCCCCCAATCCAAGCAGAATAAGCGACTTTTGCATGCTCTTTTTCATTGAGCCCGACTTTTGGCTTTATTATTGTTCCTAGAAAAGGTCGATCTGGAATTTTCATAATTCTTCTTAATCCACTTATTCCGTATCTTGGGCCCTTAAAACTTTTAAGCATTTTTTCAGAAATCCTTAAATCTTCCCATAAAATTCCTTTAATTGACTTCATGCCAAAAATATTTCCCCCTATACTTGAAAGAATTTCAGGCAGATTTCCAAGCTCAAATAAATCAATAGGGTAGGCAATTCTAACTCTTTTATTCTTTTCACTTATATAATAAATCTTCGGAGATAATTTTTCAAATATATTCTTCTTCATTGTTCCAATATTTGTCCAGGTTCCTATAGAGCTTTCACCTGCAATGTCTTCGGAGACTTTTTTTAAACTTAGCCCCCTTGCAGGAATTATTTTATACTGGCAAATAATATCTGTTTTTTTTGGTTTATATTTCAAATCTACAAATCCTTTTTCTTTCTTTTTCATTTTAATTTTCTCTAGATTCAGCAATCACTTTCTTTTTGCTTTTCTCTTAGTTTTTGCTTTCTTATTACATCCACAAGTTCCGCACATTTTATTTTACCTTTTTTATTTCATAGCCGTTTGGCTTGTCATTAACAATAAATCCTCGTTTATTAATCTTATTTCTTAATTCATCAGCTCTTTTCCAGTCTTTTTCCTGGCGGGCTTTCTCGCGTTCTTTTACTAATTTTTTAATTTCACTGGAGATTTCAACTTTCTCTTTTTCAAGCAATTTTAATCCAAAAACCCCCTCAATTTTTTTAATTGTTTGAAATTTGCCAATTGCTTTTTCATCCCTCACTAATTTCCATAAAACTTGCAGAGCTTTTGGAGTGTTTAAATCATTATTCATTTCTTTTTTGAACTCCTCTAAGTATTCTTTGTTTATTTTCCCATCATCTTTTAATTCTGAAATTATATTTTTTAAGCGCCTGTATGAAATTTGTGAATTTTTTAGAATTTCCAATGAGAAATCGAGAGGTTTTCTGTAATTGCCAGTTAAAATAAAATATCTGTAAGCTAGAGGTTCAAATCCTTTCTCTTCCAATTCAGCAATTGTAAATAATCCTCTTTTAGATTTTGAAATTTTCTCTCCCTTAAATGTTAAAAAATTTTCATGCATCCAGTAATTTACAAATCTTTTCCCTGTTGCAGATTCGCTCTGCGCTATTTCATTTGTGTGGTGGATTGGAATATGATCCACTCCTCCAGTGTGAATGTCAAATGTTTCTCCTAAATATTTCATGGACATTGCAGAGCACTCTAAATGCCATCCAGGAAAGCCAATTCCCCAGGGAGAATTCCATTCTTGCTGTCTTTTTCCAGGATTTTCTGAAAATTTCCAGAGTGCAAAATCAGTTTTGTTTTTCTTTTCTCGCATATTTGTTCTCTGTCCAGCTTTTAATCCTTTAATATCCAATTTTGCGAGTTTTCCATAATTCTTGAATTTAGAAGTGTCAAAATAAATTCCATCAGAAGTCCTGTAGACAAATCCCTTTTCTTCTAATTTTTTTATCAATGCAATTTGTTCTTTAATATGTTCAGTTGCTTTGCACCAAATTGCAGGTTCTTGAATGTTTAATTTTTTTAAATCTTTAAGAAACAAATCAAAGTAGAATTTTGCAATTTCCTGTGCAGTTTTCCCTTCCTTTGCAGCTGCTCTCTCTATTTTATCCTCCCCTTCATCAGAGTCTGAAGTTAAATGCCCAACATCAGTTACATTAATAACGTGTTTTACTTTGTAATCATTAAATTTTAGAGTTCTTTTCAAAATATCTGCAAAAATATATGCCTTCAAATTACCAATGTGTTGATACCAGTAAACAGTTGGTCCGCAGGTATACATACATACCTCTTCATTCTTTATAGGTTTGAATATTTCTTTTTTTCTTGCTAGCGTATTATATAATTTTAAATTCATAATTAATTCAAGAATTTCTAATTTAAAAAATTACTCTATTTGGCTTTTGAGGTTATTACGAATGTAATGCTATCATAGATAGCTAATTTTCCAGTTTTAATGTCTGCAGTTTTAACCTCTACTCTATATTTAACAGTACATAATGGAGCACCCAAAGGTATTTTGAAGTAAGTTTTTGTAACATAATAATCTCCCACACTAATTGGAATGTTACTCTCAGATTTTCCAATTTGAATCCAATTTAATAAATTTTCATTCCCACACCCATTGCTTTCAGCAATAGTTATATTATAAAAAAACTTTTGACTTCCAGAAACACCCGTTAGTAAGTTTCTTATACCAATCCCCACTGCTTCCTCGTCTTCTTGTTTTATAGTTAATTTACCAGATTCAGGATATATAACAACTTTATCTTCACCAGAACCGAATGCTTTTCCAATCTGATTTGTTAATTGCTCTGCAGTTAAATCTATTGCCCCCTTTGTGTTTTTAAATATTGAGTTTATCAAAATCAATCCAAGAACAAGAGTAGTCATTAGCAGGACTATTGTCACAATAGTTCCTATGCTCATCTCCATTGCAGCAATTTTATTTTTTTTCATTCTCACCTTTTTTATTCAATATAATAAAATTAATCCATCTAGTTTTATAAATGTTTTTATATGGGACCTCCGGGAGTCGAACCCGGCACACCATGATCTTCAGTCATGTGCTCTCCCGCTGAGCTAAGATCCCATATGAAAAATTAAAAATCCTCTAACTTTTAAATGTTTAGAATAAAAGATGTAAGTCAGGAATAGGCCAGATTCTGTACAACTTCGTAATCGAACAGTTGTTGTTAACATTCCACTATGCGGCTTTAAGCCTTGCACCAGTTGAGATGCTCGTTCCACCGTAACTTAATACGCTCGTCTCTATATCAGAGCTTTGCCTCACGACAACCAGGATTTCCCTGACAACCTTTTTATGGTGTCCGGACCTTCCTCAGAACTTAGAAACCATATATCCAGATTTCTTGACAATTTAATGTCAAAGCCCCGAAGTTAACTACCTGACTTACAAAAATAAAGGGAGAAAAGGGTTTTTAAGGTTTGCTGAATATTAATTTTTATGGCTGAGGTAAAAGATAATTGGCATTCAAAAGTAAAAGAGGAAATCTTTTCCGAATTAAAAACTTCTGAAAAAGGTTTAACAGATGAGCAATACAAAAGAATTTTAGCTGAAAAAGGACTGAATGAAATTTCCGAAAAAAAGAAAACTCCTCCAATTTTTAAATTTCTCAAGCAATTTAATAGTCCTTTAATTTATATTTTAATTGTTGCTGCAGCAATTTCTTTTTTTATCAAGCATTTAGTTGATGCTTTTGTTATTCTTTTTGTAGTAATTATAAATGCAATTATTGGTTTTGTGCAGGAAAGAAAAGCAGAGAAGGCAATAAATCTTCTTAAAACTATGATTGTCTCCTATGCTAAAGTTTATAGAGATGGAGAGTTAATTAAGGTTCCTTCTTCTCAAATTGTTCCGGGGGATGTTATTTTTTTAGAAGATGGAGATAAGATTCCTGCAGATGCACGTTTGATAGAAATTGATAATTTCAGGACCCAGGAATCATCTTTAACAGGAGAATCTTTTCCTCAGGAAAAAGAACTAAGAACTCTTCCTGAAAAAACTTCTATTCCCGATAGAACAAATATGGTTTTTATGGGGACAATGGTTGTTTCAGGAGAAGCAAAAGCAATTGTTGTATTTACAGCAAATAAAACCCAGATAGGACAAGTTGCAAAATCGATTCAGGAAGTTGTTCATCCTAAAACTCATTTTGATAAGAAAGTAACTCAATTGTCTATGCAGATGGGTATCTTTGCAGTAGGGGGCGCTCTCTTGACATTTATTATTGGTTTTTTTATAAAAGGAATGGAATTTTTTGATATGTTTTTATTCACAGTTGCTTCTTTAGTTTCAGGAATTCCAGAGGGGTTGCCTGTAGTTTTGGTGATAGTTCTTGCAATTGGAGCGAGAAGAATGGCTAAGCGTAAGGCGATTATAAGACATCTTCCGGCAGTTGAAACTCTTGGTGTTGCAACAGTGATTGCAACAGATAAAACCGGAACTCTGACCCAAAATTCAATTACAATAGAAAAAATAATAACTTCCGAAGGGGAATTTGATGTAACTGGAGATGGATGGGAACCAATTGGAAAATTTTATCATGGGGGAAGCCCAATAAATCCATTAGATTTCTCGATTTTGAAAAAAATTCTAACAGCATCTACAATTTGTAATAAAGGAAATCTCTTGATAAAAGAGGATAAATATGAAATAATTGGAGACCCCACAGAAGTATCTCTTCTAGTCTTGGGAAGAAAGGCAGGATTAAAGAAAGAGGATCTGCATCAAAAGATATTAGATGACCTTCCTTTTAGTTCTGAATTTAAATTTAGAGCAACTTTGATTGAGAATTCATCAGGAAAAAAGAGTTTAATCTCTGTTGGAGCATTTGAAACAATTTTGAAAAAATCCTCTCATTATCTTGACGGAAATAAGAAAGTAAATTTTACAGATAAAGATAAAAAATTATTTTTGTCAAAAGCAGTTAATTTAGCAAGAGGGGGGATGAGAGTTTTGGCTCTTTCATATAGAAATGTCCCTAGAAGCACAACTGTTGCTTCCAAAGAGCTTGTAGGGGGGATGATTTTTCTTGGCATAATAGGAATGAAAGACCCTCCAAGAAAAGGGGTTAGAGAAGCAACACAAAAAGCAAAGAATGCAGGAATAAGAGTTATAATGCAAACAGGAGACCACAAAGAAACAGCAATTGCAATTGCAAAAGAAATTGGATTGGATATGGGAAGAGTTCCTGCAATTACCGAAGAAGAACTGGAGAAAATGAATGATCTTGAATTTAGAAATGCTGTTAAAAATATAAATATTTTTGCAAGAATAACTCCAAAAATGAAGATAAAGATTGTTAAGGTTCTTCAAGAGCAAGGAGAGATTGTTGCAATGACTGGAGACGGAGTAAATGATGCTCTTGCTTTGAAAAGAGCAGATCTTGGAATTTCAATGGGGATTATAGGAACAGATGTTGCAAGAGAATCTTCTGAGATGGTTTTGGCTGATGATAATTTTTCTTCAATTGTGAATGCAGTAGAAGAAGGAAGAATTGTCTTTCAGAATATAAGGCAAACTAGTTTTTATCTTGTGACAACAAATGTTGCAGAAGATGTAACAATTATCTCTTCATTGTCATTGGGGTTACCTCTTCCAATGCTTACAATACAATTGCTTTATCTTAATTTTATAACAGATACTTTTTCGGGAATGTCCCTTGCTATGGAACCGGGACATAATGATGTTCTCAATGAACATCCAAGAAAAAAAGAAGAGAGGATATTGAATAAAGAGCTTATAATATTTTTATTGTTAATGGCTGGGCTAATGGTAGTAGGAACAATTCCATTATTTAAACATTTTTTGCCTCAAGGGATAGATAAAGCGCGAACAGTTGTATTTGTTTCCATGACTTTTTTTCAGCTGTTTAATGTTTTAAATATGCGTTCACTTCATAAATCTCTTTTTAGCATAAAATTCTTCTCAAATAAATGGATATGCTATTCGTTACTATTTTCATTCTTGGCGTTGCTCTGCGTAATTTATATTCCTTTTTTGGCAGGAATATTTCAATTTGTCCCATTGGGTTTAAATGAAATGGGATTGATTATTCTTATCTCTTCATCTGTTTTTGTATTTGGAGAGATTTATAAGTTCTTTAGATATAGAAATAAATAAAAGAGAAAAAATTATAATAAGATATTTAAATTAAGTTTAACAATATATTAATATGAATTTCAAATTCACCAAAATGAAAAAAATTATATCCATAATTTTAGGATTATTGGTTGGTTTTCATTTTGGTTTCGGAGTTAAGTGCATTGGGGTTCCCCATTGTGGGACTATAAATTTTCTAAGATGGAATTATTCATTTAACGATTGGAGAACGTGGATAGCTTTTATAGTAACTTCTTTAATAGTATTTTTTGCAATATATTTAATTTGGAGTTTAATTCAAAGGAAAAAAATGAAAAAAGTGGTGAAAAAAGGAAAGACAAAAAATAAAGAAGACAGAGGAGCTTTGTTCATTCCAGCAGGTTTGTTTTTGGGAATGGGCTTGGGGTTTTTATATGACAAGCTTGTTGAAGGGCTTTTCATTGGTCTTGGAGTAGGTTTTTTATTGTTTGCCCTAACACATATTTTGAAAAAGGAAAAATAATTTTAAATCCCCTAATTTAGCAAACTTTTTATATTGGCTTTTCTTGTGTTTTTCATTAAAAGGAGGTTATAATATGGCAAAATTAACAGCATTGCTTGTAACTTTACTTGGTTTATTGCTTGTGTTACAAATATTAGTGCCAGCAACATTTGCAGGGGCTTGGTTTAATTGGTTAGTCGCATTAGCAGTGCTCGCAATAGGTATAGGCAAATTAATAAGAAATTATAAAGCAAGGACTGAATAAATCCTTTTTTAATTTAATGATAATTGGAGATTCTTTTATTTGTAGTTTCACAAATAATTAAAATTCTCCTTCAGAAAAATAAAATCACCTCAAATATAAAAAATAAAATAATAAAATAATTGGCTCTAATTAGAATCTTCTTCTATTATTACCAAAATCTCTTCTTGGACCTCTTGAATCCCTTCTATCGAAATTGTCTCTTCTAGGTCTGTCAGGGTCCATAGGTTTTGCTTCATTAACCTTCAGGTTTCTACCTTCAACTTCTTTGTCATTCAAAGCTGCGATTGCTTTTTTAGCATCTTCATCATTTTTGAATGTCACAAATCCGAATCCTTTAGATCTTCCTGAAAATTTGTCCTTAATAACAGAAACTTCTTCAATTTCTCCATAAGACGCAAATACCTTACTCAAACCCTCATCATCAAAACTAAAAGGCAGATTGCCAACGTATACTTTCATGTTTGTTTTTCCTCCTTACACTCATATTAACTTAGAATTAGCCGAACCGCGAAATCAACACTGAATCACTAAATCCACCCATTCTACGTCTGGGATAAATTAGAATGGGTGCTTTTTAAATGCTTTGGA
>JBDRJG010000029.1:0-12013 GCA_043815085.1 Candidatus Iainarchaeum sp.
TTCCTTATACTCGCATTTAATAGCAAGAGCAACCATCTTCTCGCATTTTGCTTTTTGTTCAACATCAACATTAGCCTCACAATTACAAGTCCCGGGGTCATCTATACAACTTCTAATCTCTAACATTAATTTAACAAATAGTTTTATTTGAATATCTTTTAATTCTTTTAATTCTTTTTCAAGCCCAGGAACAGCAGTTTCAGGATCACATATCTCTTCTTGTAACATTGACGCAAAATCTTCTTTTGCAAGTTCTGTACAATATTCAAAAGTTTTTTCAGTAAGTACTACAATTAGTATTGTTTTTTCTTCTTCTAAAAGATAGTCTTCAAATTCATCTGGAAGATTTTCTTCTTCATTTACTTTATTTATAATCTCCTCAACACTTGTTTTAATTTCTTCTGAAGTATTCAAAGAAACTTTTTCTTGCACAATCTGAAGTTTTTTTCTCGCCCTTTCTAAATTTTTAATGGCATCTTTTTCGTTCTGATTTTGAGAATTGTTTATTGCCAAATCTACTTCTTTTTCTCTAATTTCTAAGGATAATCTAACTTTATTATCTCCTCCTGAAAAAGCTAATTTAACATTATCTGTAAATCTATCAAATCCAGAATAAGTCTGAGCCTGAACCAAAGGAAGAATTAATAATATCCCAAATAAAAGTAAAACTATCAGTCCTCTTTTCATAATCTAGATAAAAATAAAAGGATATTTAAAGATATTGGAAAAACGCCCCCGCCGAGATTCGAACTCGGGTTACCACCGTACTCCATCACCTCTAAAAAATTCAAGGCGATAAATTCTTACGCCTGCCTTAGAGAAGGCTGGAATTATCATCTCGTCGATTAAACTCCGGCATTTGAAAGGGTGTTTTACACCCGCAAACACTTCACATTTGAGAGGGTAGCGTTCTTGGCCTCTGAACTACGGGGGCTTTTTTCATTAAATCTATTAAGTATTAAAGCTTAAAAACATTATCTTACTAGAAATATCATGGTTGAAAAAAGAAGAGGATCCATAACTTCCACACCCAAAAGAAGTTTTATCAAAGCATTCACTTGGGAAGCAATAGCTTTTGTAATAACTCTAATTGCAGTTTATTTAGTATACGGGGATATTGGGCTGTCTATAAAATTCACTTTAGTATTAACTGCTATAAAAATTATCTTTCTATATGCTCATGAGAGAATCTGGAAAAAAATAAGATGGGGAAGGATATATGAAAAAAATAATTCTCGTGTTTAATGTTGGAAGTTCAACCATAAAATACAGTTTATTTGAGGACTCAAATCTTATAGAATCTGAGAATTGTGAAAAATTAAAAACAAAGGAAGATTATGAAAAGTCTGTGCAGGATATTTTTAGAAAGTTAAAAGATAAAAAAATTGATGTGATTGCTCACAGAGTTGTCCATGGAGGAGAATTAAAAAAGACTTTAAAAATAACAAAAGAAGTTAAAGAAAAGATAAAACAGTCCTCTAAATTTGCTCCTCTACACAATCCAAAAGAATTAAGAGTAATAGAATTATGTGAAAAACTAAAGAAACCCCAATATGCTGTTTTTGACACAGAATTCTTTGCAAATCTTCCAGAAGTTGCAAAAATTTATGCAATACCTAAAGAAATAACAAAAAAATATAAAATAAAGAAATATGGATTTCATGGATTATCCCATAAATTAGTTTCAGAGGGATTAAAAGGAAGAACAATAATCTGCCATCTGGGTGCTGGCTCAAGTATTTCAGCAATAAAAAATGGAAAACCAATTGATACGAGTATGGGATTTACTCCTCTTGATGGAATTATGATGGGAACAAGATCAGGAAGTATTGATCCTGGAATAATTATTTTTCTACAAAAAAAAGCATATAACATAGAAGATATACTAACAAATAAATCTGGATTAAAAGGAATATCTGGATACAGTGATTTCAGAGATATTTTAAAAAATATAAATAGAAACAAAAACTGCAAATTAGCTTATGATTTATTTGTATATGGAATATTAAAAACAATTGGTTCCTATGTTGCTGCATTAAATGGTTTGGATAATTTGGTATTTACCGCAGCAATAGGGGTGAATGTTCCAAGATTAAGAAAAGATATATGTGATAATTTAAAATATTTAGGATTAAAATTAGATAAAAATAAAAATAAAAAAAATGCTGAAATTATTTCTTCGATTAATTCAAAAGTAAAAGTTTTTGTTAAAAAAACAGATGAAGAAGAAATTATTGTTGAGGAGGTTTTAAAAATTATATGAGAATAAGAAAAATAAAAAAATCAGATCTAAAATATTGTGCAAAGTTATTAAAAAAATCTTATTCAAAATCTCCCTATAATGAAAAATTTGTGTCTAAAAATCATCTAAAATACATAGAATCAAAATATAAAATTGCTAAAGAGAATAGTTTTGTTTTAGAGATGGATAGAAAAGTTAAAGGCTTTATTTTTGTGACATTGTCTTATTGGGCAAATGGCCCGCAAGCAATTATGGAAGAAATAGTTCTGGATGAAAGTCTTAGAGGACAAGGATATTCTCAAAAATTAAATAATTATTTAGAAAATCATCTTAAAAGTAAAGGGGTTAAGTCAATTATGCTATGGGTAAAAAAGGGTTCTCCTGCGCATAAATTTCATTTAAAAAATAAATATAAAGATGCTAATGATTTAACAGTAATGTTTAAACAACTCAAAAAAAGGTAATAAAAAATGAAAATCCCAATTGAAGTATCAGCGAGACATGTGCATTTATCAAAAGAAGATTTTGAAAAATTATATGGAAAAAATTATAAATTAATTTCAATAAGAAGATTATCTCAACCCAGAGAATTTGCATCAAAAGAAAAAATTGAAATTATTAATGGAAAAGAAAAACTTAGTTTAAGAATTGTGGGGCCACTTAGAGAAAATTCACAAGCAGAAATTTCTCTCACTGATGCTATAAATTTAAAATTAACACCCCTTCCAAAACTAAGAGTATCGGGAGATATTAAAGGGGCAACAAAGGGTTTAATCAAAGGTCCAAGAGCACAATTGAAGATTCCCATAATCATTGCTCAAAGACATTTGCATTGCTCTCAAGAACAGGCAAAAAAGATGAAATTAAAAGATAATCAGACTGTAAGAATAAGAGTTTTAGGGAAAAGAGGGTTGATATTTGATAATATTGTTGTCCGAGTAAAAAAAGAATTCAAAACTGCATTGCATCTGGATACTGACGAGGCAAATGCAGCAGGAATCTCTAAAAAAGTCTTTGGAGAGATAACAAAATAAGATGGATTACTCAAAAAACATTGAACCAATAATGAGAATCCTTTCAAAAATATATTTTTCTAATGAAAAAACAACTCTCAATCGGATGAGGAGAAAACCAGATGCATTCAAGATTTTAATCTCCTGCCTATTATCTCTAAGAACTCAAGATAAAAATACTGAAAAAGTTTCAAAACAGCTTTTTGAAGTTGCAGACACTCCTCAAGAAATAGCAAAACTTCCAATAAAAAAATTAGAAAAATTAATTTTTTCTTCTGGGCACTACAAAAAAAAGGCAAGAACACTCAAACATGTTTCAAATAAATTAATTCAAAGATTCAATTCAAAAGTTCCCTCAACAAAAGAAGAATTGCTTTCAATAAAAGGGGTGGGTCCAAAAACAGCAAATATAGTTCTTGCATTTGCATATGGGCAAAATGTTCTTCCAATTGATACTCACTGCCATAGAATTCCAAACAGATTTGGTTGGATTAAAACCAAAACACCAGAACAAACAGAAAAAGAACTTGAAAAAATACTCCCAAAAAAATACTGGCAGGAATTCAATGCGGTTTTTGTCCAGTTCGGACAAACAATCTGCCAGCCAATTTCCCCTTGGTGTTCCAAATGCAGAATAAGCAAGTATTGCCCAAAAATAGGGGTTATCCGAAGCAGATAACCTACACAAAAATTTAAAAAGCAATTTCTCTAAAAGTCTATTATGAAACGTTCAAGCAGAAGATGGAAAAAAGACGGCCAAATGCGATGGAAATGGCAGCGTAAAAGGCTCAGAAAAGAAAAGCGAAAGCGTAAATTAAGAAGAGCCAGAAGCAAGTAATTCTGTAAATAATTTTATAATAAAATTCTTAGAGTTAGAAACAATTAATCCTATTATTTTATAATTTCAAAATCTAGAGAGAAAGTTTTATTATTGCCTGCATTTAAGACTGCCTTATACTTTCCGCTTTTAGGAAAATACTTGCTTTCACAAGTAAAATTTTGTATTTTCCAAGTTTTACAGATTTCATCAAAATAATTAATTACCTTATTATCATCCAAACTATAAATTTTAAGATTCAAATCAACTACACCATATTTTGATTTTCCTCCTCCATAAAAAGCGAACTGTAAAGAATTTAAATTACGAAGATCATAAACACGTTCATTAAAACCAAAAAATTCATTTCCATTTGATAACCCATCATTATTGGAATCAACCCAATTTTCATACATAAAAAAACCTTCTGGAGTTGGACTATTTGTATATTCTAAATTCTTTGGAGAACTATAATTTTGATTTTGGTTATAACTTTGATTTTGGTTTTGATAATTTGGAGGATTATTATTAATTATTATTTGGCTTTTTCCAGCATTTGCAATCTCTAGGCGTTCTTGCATTCCCGCTTGATTAGTAATAACTGTTCCTGCAGTTGTCAAAATTTCCCTTGCCCTATCCCCTTCTTTGTTATTGCTGCCCGGCATAGTTATTGAACCAAAGATCGTCAGAGCATCCCCCCATAAAGCAGTTTTTTGTGCCTTAGTCATTGTAGCACAACCAACAGTCCCGCAAAAAATTGCTCTTGCTACGCCAAAACCAATTGCTTTTTGAGCTCTATTGACTAACTTTGTCAAATTTTTCATGTAAAAAAAAAGGATAAAAACTATTTAAATGTTACTATCACAAAATTACACCAAATAACATGAATAAAAATACATAAAACATCTCCTTTATCACAATAACCTTTATTAACTAATTTCTATTTTTTCGGATATGATAAGCTCTATCTGGACAGAAAAATATAGACCTTCAAAATTCTACGAGATTGTTGGGCAAGATGATATTGTTAAAAGAGTGGAATCTCTCACAAATTCACTAAATATCCCCCACCTACTATTTGCAGGCCCAGCAGGAACAGGTAAATCCTCACTTGCTTTAATAGTAGTTAAAGAACTTTACGGGCAGAACTGGCACGAAAACTATCTTGAGTTAAATGCTTCTGATGAAAGAGGAATAAATATTGTAAGGGAAAAAGTAAAAAATTTCGCAAGAACAAAATCTCTTGGAAAGGTTCCTTTCAAAATAATCTTTCTTGATGAAGCAGACGCTCTTACTCCTGAAGCTCAGCAGGCTCTTAGAAGAACAATGGAAAATTATTCTTCCACCTGTAGGTTTATTTTATCCTGCAACTATTCAAGCAAGATAATTGACCCAATACAATCGAGATGTGCAATATTTAGATTTAAATTATTAGAAAAGAAAGATATTGGGAAGTACCTTCTAGAAATTGTGAAAAGAGAAAATCTTACTATAAACCCGGAGGCAATTGAGATACTTTATGAGGGGAGTGAAGGGGATTGTAGAAGAGCAACCAATCTTCTTCAAGCAACAGCTTCAATTTCTCCAAACATAACTCCGGAATTAGTTTCAACAATAATCTCAAATGCTAAACCAAAGGACATCAAGGTAGTTTTAGATTATGCCTTAGCGGGAGATTTTCAGAGAGCAAGAGAAAAACTTCTCGATGTTATGCTCAAAGAATCAATTTCAGGACAGGATGTAATAAAAGCAATTCAAAAGGAAATATGGAATCTCCCTGTTGAACCTGAATTAAAAGTGAGATTAACTGAAAAAACAGGAGAAACTGAGTTTAGAATAGTGGAAGGCTCTGACCCATTCATACAGCTTCAAGCTCTTCTTGCAAGTTTTGTTCTTGCAGGTTTAGGTAAGGAGTAAAAATGAAAAAAACAATTCCAAAGAGACCTTATCAAAGGTGGGATGGCGAATTAATTTATAAAACAAAAGATTGTGATAGCTGTGATTTTTATCGTATGATATTTCGAAATGATTTATGTGGGTGGGGGATTGCATTTAAGTATCTAGTTCAAAAAGAAAAACCGAAAAAGTGTGAAATAAGAAATAGACCCATTGAAACATGCTGGACCCACCATTCATTAGAATATTTGGACAGCCTTATACGTGAAGATGGATTTAAAAATAAACAGATTAGAGAATATCCCCCAAGAGAAGAATTTATATCAATGCCAGAAATAAAAGAGATTCATTAATATAAAATGAGCGAGGAAAATCTACATGCTGTAACTGCAACTGCAATAGTAATTAAAGATGGAAAATATCTTATAACAAAAAGGGCCCTTACCAAAAAGGCATTCCCTGGTTTATGGACTGTTCCTGGAGGGAATTTAGAATTGTCTGATTACAAAGAGAAACCAAAGGATACAAGTGCCCATTGGTACAACATATTAGAGAAGCTCATAAAAAGAGAGGTTAAAGAAGAAACTGGTTTAGAAATTAAAAATATTGGATATCTAACAAGCATAACTTTTATAAAACCCAATGGAATTCCAGGATTAATTTTTAGTTTTTTTGCAGATTATGATTCTGGAGAAATAAGCTTAAATGAAGAATCTGTAGATTATGCATGGGTTAGTTTAGAAGAAGCGAAGAACTATGAATTAATTGAGGGTATTTATGAAGAATTAATTATGTTAGATAAATTATTAAAAGAAAATAAATTTGAAGAGTGGAGAAAATAAAATGAACTTAGATGAAAGAAAGTATTTTGAAAGGATGAGTAAATATAGTCCAAGAAATATTATATCTAACTCTGTAGATTCTGCAGCATATATAACTTATTTCTCATTAATGATAGCTAATATTGCTAAAGACGCCTTATCAGAAGAAATCTCTCCAAATAATGCCAAAAAAGAGATTTCAGATTTGCTTGATAATATAAAACAATTAAAAAAAGGGGTTGAACAAAATGTCTGAATTAAATATTCAACCAACATCAAGAGATGAATTTGATGAAAAATATAATTATTATAAACAAAACTGGAAGAGATTAATAGAATGAGTCCATGGGTTGAAAAGCACAGGCCGAAAATTTTCTCAGATATAAGGGGGCAAGATGAGGCTATTTATAAAATTAGAAGATTTTTTAAGGAATTTCAATTTGAAAAGTCAAAAAAATCCCTTATTCTTCACGGCCCCCCGGGAATTGGAAAGACAACTTTAGCACATGTTATTGCAATAGAGACAAACTCAGAAATTTTTGAATTAAATGCTTCTGATTTGAGAAATAAAAAAAGACTTGAAGAAGTTTTAAAACCTGCAATAGAGCAAAAATCTCTAATGAATGAAAATAAAATAATTTTGGTTGATGAAGTAGATGGAATCTCAACAGTTGATAGAGGAGGACTTCCCGAATTAATTTCTCTAATAGAAAATTCAAGTTTTCCTGTAATAATAACAGCAAATAATATATGGGATAGCAAATTAAGTCCATTAAGAAAAAAATCAGAATTAGTTCAATTAAAAGAAGTGGATTATAAAACAATAAAAGAAGTTCTTATTTGGATTTTGAGAAAGGAAAAATCTTTTGTGGATAATGAAATTCTAACCAAAATAGCAGTAAAAGCAAAGGGAGATTTAAGAGCAGCAATAAATGATTTGCAATCCATCTCACAAATGAAAGACCCTTCAAGAATAATTTTTGACGAGAGAAACAAGGAAGTGGATATATTTAATGCAATGAAATTAATTTTTAAAGGAAAAACAACAAATGACACTCTAAAAATATTTGACTCAGTAAATTTATCAATAGACGATATAATTCTCTGGATTGAAGAGAATATTCCTGCAGAATATTCAGGAAAAGAACTTGCAAGAGCATATGAATTATTAAGCAAAACAGATTTATTTAAAGGGAGAATTTACAAACAGCAATACTGGAGATTTTTAGTTTATGAAAATATTTTTCTAAGTTATGGGATTTCTTCATCAAAAAAACAAGTGAAAACAGGTTTCACAACCTACAAAAGACCAACAAGAATATTAAAGATATGGATGAATAATCAGAGAACAGCAAAGAAAAAATCAATTGCATTAAAATATGCAGAGCTTTCCCACATAGGACAAAAAAGGGCAATGAGGGAATTTCCTATAATAAAGCAGATTATAAACTCAAACAACAAAATTGCAAAAGAATTAAAGCTTGACGAAGAAGAATTGGAATATCTAAAAGGTTAAAATAAATCTAAAAATAAAATTAGCAATTTCCAGAAGCAGTTCCGCTCTCTGAATTCAAAACAGTTGCACATTCTTCAGGAGCATTATTGAATGCTGAACAAACAGCGCTCTTATATGCTTCAGCATTTCTTGCTGCATTCACTTTAACACTGTTAACAACCAATGTTGGTGAGCCAGTAACACCCAACTCTTTTGCACGCGCAGATGCTGCTGAAAGCAAACCTTCACCCCTTAAATCAACACAACTTAAAACCTTGGTAGAATCAATTCCTAAAGATTTCATTAATTTGACAGATTCTATCTTGTCACAATCAACAGTTCGTGCAGAACTACAAGCAGGATAAATATCTTCTACAAATCCAGAAGCATAAGCCCAGTATTTTGCTGGATAAAGATCTTGAATACATTCTTGAATTTGATTTTGTTGTGTTTCATATTCTCCATGACCATCATAATACATAACTGCTTTGAAGTCTGCATACTTTCCAAGTAAAGCGGCTACTTCTGCTAAAGGCCCTTGAGCCTGAACCCCATATGGACAATAACCCCAGATAAATAATTCTACAATAGGTATATCTGATTTAGGAACTTCTGTAGTTGTTTGGGTATTGCTTGAAGTGTCAGTCGTTGCCTCTTCTGAAATCAAAGGAGTTAATCCCTGAACAAGAAATTTTCCATCTCTAGTAACATATACAGGAACTTCACTACCGCTCATTGAAAGAGTTACCAAATAAAAGTCTCCATTTTTTTCTGTGCTTACTACACTAGCATCAAGTCCCTGAGCGAGTGCAAAATTTAAAATTGCCTGTTCGGCTTTTTCACTTGAAATAGCTTTCCCAGTTATTCCGGAAAGATTCCCCAATAACAAAACTAAAATTAATACTCCAAGAACAAATGTAGAGGCAATCCAAGGATTTTCTCTTATATTTTCTAATTTCTTCTTTTTATGCGTAAACCCCGCATTTTCTTGCTTAACTTCATCCATCTGAAAACCATGAAATAATCATTTAAAAATATTGCGGTATCAAAATCCACTTAACTACAAGAAGCATTTAAAATATATTCTAAGGCAAATATTAAAAAACATACATATCTATTTTATAACATGCCGTATGATATAATAACAGGAAGGAACACTTCAGACAAGAAAGATTTTGAGAATAAAGGACTTATTTATCTTGGAAAAGGATATATAAAAATGGGGCAATATACTTCTATAAGTAACAAAATATTTATGGATGTAATAAGAAGTCATGTGATATTGGTGGCTGGAAAACGCGGCAGCGGGAAGTGTCTTCACGAGGATACTTTAATAACCTTAGAAAATGGTTCCCAAATTCCTATAAAAGAATTGGAAAATAATAATGATAAGATAATTTCATTAAACAATAAATTAAAAATTGAAAAATCAGAAAAATCTGAATTTTTCTCAAGAGAAGTTAATAAACTATTAAAAATAAGATTAAGAAGCGGAAAAGAAATTAAACTTACTCCAGAACATCCTCTTTTAACAATAAAAGGATGGAAACCAACTCAAGAATTAACAATAGGAAGCAGAATTGCTACTCCCAGAATTATTCCTTCATTTGGAAATAAGGAGATGCCCAAACATGAAATAAATTTATTGGCATACTTATTAGCAGAAGGCCATTTATCAAACGGGTTTGTTTTATTTTCCAATTTTGATAAAAAGTTAATTCAAGAATTTAATGAAGCAATAACTTCTTTTGATAGTAATTTAGAAGTAAAGCAACATTCCAAACCAGGTTGTTTTAGAGTTTCTCAAAAAATAAAAAATTATATTATAAAAGATATAAAAAGGGATGATAAAGGGAGATTTATAGATAACAATATTGTTTACGAAAAGTCTTCTATAAATAAATGGTTGAGAGATTTAAATTTATATAATAAACTTTCGGCAGAGAAATTTGTTCCAGAAAGCATAATGCAATTAAAAAAAGAAAGTTTATCTTTATTCTTAAATAGACTATTCAGTTGTGACGGAAGCATCTATAAGAAAAAATCAAATACAGCATGCACTTGGCAAATTTCATATGCTTCTTCATCAGAGAAGATGATAAGACAAATTCAAAATCTGTTATTAAGATTTGGCATACTATCAAAATTAAGGGATAAGATGATGAAATATAACAATAAAGAATTCAAATCTTATGAGCTAATATTAAATGCAGAAAATGTTTTAAAGTTTGTAGATAAAATTGGGTTCTTTGGAGAAAAAGAAAAAAGAATAGCTGAAGCAAAACAGCATATAAATTCGGTTAAAAGAAATTCGAATATTGATACTATACCAAAAGATATTTGGGAAATGTATGGTCCATTTGAATGGTCAAAAATAGGAGAAGAATTCGGATATAAACACCCAAAAGCAATGAGAGAAAGAATGGATTATTCTCCTACAAGACAAATGTTAATGCAAGTATCTCAAATAGCAAATAATAATCCATTGCAGTTACTTGCAACTTCGGATATTTTTTGGGATGAAATAACTTCAATAGAAATTTTAGAAGGGAATTTCAAAGTATATGACATTTGTGTTCCGGAAAACCATAATTTTATAGCAAACGATATAATTGTTCACAATTCATACACCCTAGGAGTTATTGCAGAAGAACTTTCAACTCTTCCAAGAGATATATCTCAAAACATTGCTTCCCTTATTTTCGATACAATGGGAATTTACTGGACAATGAAGTTCCCAAATGAAAAAGACAAAGAATTGCTGCAAGAATGGGGTTTGAAACAAAAAAGTCTAAAAACAAAAATTTTCATTCCTTTCGGACATTTTGATAGATATGTGCAAAAAGGAATTCCTGCAGATGAAAAATTTGCTTTAGATCTTTCAGAGATGAATGCGGAAGACTGGATTTTGACTTTTGGATTAGATATAATAAATCCAGTATCAGTTCTAATTGAAAGAATAATCCTAAAAGTAAAAGAAAAAGGAAATTATGGAATAGAAGATATTCTCTCGGAAATTGAGAAAGATGATAAAACAGATAGAGAAATAAAGAATGCTGCATTTAGTTTGTTTGAAGCAGCAAATACTTGGGGAATATTTTCAAAAAAAGGAATTGAACCTACAAAAATAAGTGATTTAATAAGTGCTGGGACAACGACCGTTTTGGACTTGAGTGTCTACAATTCAGTGGGAAGTTTTAATGTAAGAGCCCTGGTAATAAGCCTGGTTTCAAGAAAACTCTTCAATCAAAGAATGGATTCAAGAAAAAAAGAAGAAATAGAAGCAATCTCAAAAGGATTGGATTTATCTTCATTTTCAGAAAAAAAAGAAACCCCCCTCGTTTGGATTTTTATTGATGAAGCTCACGAGTTTCTTCCATTAGAAGGAAGAACAATAGCCACAGATGCTCTTATTCAATTACTGCGAGAAGGAAGACAACCAGGAATTTCTGTTGTTTTAGCAACACAACAACCAGGACAAATTCACAAGGATGTAATGACTCAGTCAGATTTGGTTATCTCTCATAGAGTTACTTCTGCACAAGATTTAGAAGCTCTCAATAAAATAATGCAGAGTTATTTATTGGAAAATATAAAACAATACATGGATGATCTGCCTTCATTAAAAGGTTCTGCAATAATTCTTGATGACAATTCTGAGAGAATTTATCCTATGCGTGTAAGACCCAGATTCACCTGGCATGGTGGTGAAGCTCCAACTGCCATAAG
>JBDRJG010000030.1:0-14871 GCA_043815085.1 Candidatus Iainarchaeum sp.
AGTAAATTTTCCTAAAGAAACCTGTTCAGCTCCTCCTTGAATAACATTTCTAATAACAACCCATAATATCCCAACAGAGACGAGAACAAGCAGAATAATAATTAATGTTGCAATAACTGTAGACAACCCCCTCGAATCCCCCCTTCTTAACATCTATAATCAAGCAGAGATTAGTTTTTAAAATTAATTAATTATTTCAGTTTTTTAAAGTCCGCCTCTACTTCATCCAAATCTTTTGTGATTGCTAAAATAGAATCACTTAAGGCCTTTTTCGAACTTTTCCCTTTTGTTTTAACTAACATTATTGGATTCTTTGTTATATGCTCCCTTCTCCAGGCTACAAAAGTTACTGCGGGGTCTTTATTCAAATAAACTCTCAAAATTTCAACTAAGGTCAAGCTGTCAATTTGAAATTCCATTTCATCTTTTGAATTTTTAAGAATATTAATTTCCATATTAAATTAGAATAAAATTAGTTTAAAAAGCTTCTGATTAATTAATTTTCACCAAAGAGAATCTCGTTAGCTTCATCATTTGACAATTCTCTTTTATTATCCAAATTCTCTGTTTTTTCTTTCTCCTTCTTACTTCTTCTTAAAAAAGAAAAAATTCCAGTCCCTTCTGCTTCCTTCTTTTTTTTAATTTCCTGCAAATCAGATATAGTGAGGATTTTGGCAGTGTTTGAATCAAAACTAGCTTCTTTTCCAAAATCCTCTTTTATTTTTTGTTTTAATGGATCTTCTAAATCATGAATTTCTTTTATTCCTGTTTTAGCAAAAGCAGAAGGATTCAAAGAACTTGGAAAATCCTCTCTAAATAGCTTGATTTTAAAATAATTTTCAAGCTTTTTAACTAAAGTATCAGAATTATCTGTCATAAATCCCTCTTCAGCCATTTTAATTGCTAATTCTGATTCACCAATATTCTCTGCCAGTTGTTTTTGGGTGATTTTCTTTCCCCTTCTAGACCTCATAAGAATCCAATGAAAATTTTCAACTAAATCTATTCTCGGTTTTGATTTTATAGCAACCCTATTATTGAAATTTTCATCAACAATGTCCCTCAGAGTTTTATCTTGCTTTTGTCTTCTAAGAAGTTCTTCTCTTTCTTTTATTCTATTTCTGTGCTTTTCAGCATCAAGATGAGCCATTAAAGAAAGTCTCTCATAAACTGTTTTTGTCTTTTCCGGTTTGTTTGGATAATCCCTCTCAATTAATGGAAATTCCTCTTCTTCATTACATTTTTTACAAATCTTAATCACCCCTTTATTGGAAATAGCATCAAATAATAATTCTCTTTCATCTGAAATACCGCATCTAAAGCATTCTGCCATAAAAAAACATAGAAATCCTCTTTTTTAAGATTTCTGTTGTAGAATGATATAGATTAAGAGAAACATATTCAAACTTTTCAACTAAAATTAAGAATACCTTTACACTGCAGAAAATATCTTGTTTTTTCCACACTCAGATATTTTCCCAAATTTATCATCTAAATCTTCTTTAACTTTCTATTATAAATAATCAAAATAGAAAAAATTACCCCCAAAATTGTAAGCAAAATGCCTATTTTTTCCAAACCTGTTTTGGATTGGTAAATTAATATTTTTTCTGAATTTTCTTCAGGGACCATAGTCATAAAATTTGTTTCTGATTTTTTTATAGAAATTTCTTTTTTTGATTCAACAGCTAAAGCCCTCCAAGAATTATGAAATGATTCTTTGAAGGATATTTTTTCTTTTCCGGAAAAATTATATCTCACTGTGATTTTGTCAGGGTTATTTCTCTCTACATAAAAATTAGATAGATCTTCATATGAGCCGTTTTCAAACATAATTGAAATAATTGGCTTTGCATTTTTATATTCATATATTTTAAATGGATAATCTGAAAAAACTTTCTGATACACCAAGGAAAAATTTTCATTATTTATAAATTTGTCTTCAAATTTAAGATCCTCTCCGCCAATTTCAAAATATTTTATACCAAAATCATCTAAACATTTTAAAGTATAATGGATATTGTTGGATCTCCAGATATAATCTCTACAAGAGTAAAGTTCATCGGGATAGAGTATCCCCTGATCAAAATAACCCCAAGTTTGGCTAATCCAGGGAGATTTATAATTAATAGTTTCTGAAAATATATATCTCGATGTTCCAAATCGGTAATTTGTAAAATTATTAATTAAAGGAAAATCCTCTTGAGAATAGACTAATTTAATCATCCCGTATCTATCTCCATCAGAATTATAACTAAAATCATTAAAATTTTTTATTATAATTGAATAATTGTAAATCAAAGAAAAAAGAAGCATTAAAAAAATAAAAAAACAAATAATCCATTTTTTAGTTATTGATATTTTAAAGTTAAGCAATTTAATAAAGACTACTCCAAAAAAGATGCAGGCAAATATAGAAAATGGTAAAATAAATCTTATTGCGCCAACACCTGTGGGGTAAAATTTCCAGAGAATTCCTTCTGTGAGTAAAAATAATACTAAAGAAGAAATAAATAAAAAAAGGGTCTTTTCTTCTTTTAAAAATCTTATAGAAAAAAATATGGAAAGAATAAATAATCCAAATAAAGGGCCTATTTCGCCGGGTGCAAGCCCCCAAATAATATATTTTCCAAATCCAAGAAGATGAAATGGAGAGGGAACATAACCTAATTTATCGCCCAGAAAACTGGATGATTTTGAAAGAAAAGGTAAAAACCAGAAAGAAGATATTAATAAAGGAGTTCCTAAAAAAATTAAAGATTTTCTAAAGAATATGTGCAAAGACCTATCTTTATGATTAAAATAGATAAATATTAACAATCTTATAAAAACTATTAAAAATAAACATAAAGCCATAAAGATATGTGAAAGAAATGCTAAAAGGAAAAAAATAGAATATAATATGAAATTATAATTAATTTTTTTAAATGATTTTTCCATAAAAAAGATGGTCCATGGGATTGTAAAAAGTCCAAATACATAGGGTGAGTTTCCTACAGATATAAAATAATAAGAGGTACAAAAGACAGAAAGAAAAAATAATGCAGAAATTAACGAAGAGAATTTACTTCCCGTATAATAGTAAACTAAAAAGAAAATACCAATGGAAGTAAGTAAGATACTAAGAAATTGCAAGAAGTTGGCTCCAAAAATAGAATTTCCGAATAATGATGAAAGAGAGTAAAATATCGGAGAATAATATGCTAAAAAAGGGCTTCCGTTATACCAGGCAAGATCCCATGAAACCCCCAACCCAAATTCTTTAATATAAGAAATCTTGCTTAAATGTCCTGATGCATCAAGCCCAAGAGGTTTATCAGAAAACAAGGGTTTATTATATAGAATTAGTGAAATTAAGATTATTAGAAATATACAAGTTAAAATTATGAGTATAGATTTTTTCCTCATTTTTTAAATGTCCAGAGTTTATTCCCTAAAAAATTAATCATTAAAGATAATATAATTGCAAAAATCTGAGATATTAAATAATAGATGCCTAAAAACTCTGTAAAAAAATAAAGAAAATATAAATTAAATGCTAAAGCAATTACACTTACCAGTGAAAATTGCAAATACTTTTTACTAAACTTTGAATTTATCTTCTCTCCAAATGTCCAGATCTTATTAAGAATGAAATTATTTGTCATCGCGATTATAAACGCAAAAAAGGCAGAGAGAAGATAGTAGATCCCAAAAAATTCAGTAAATAAATAAAGAATTCCTAGATTTATTATAGTTCCAACAAATCCGACAATTCCAAACTTAAAAAATTCCTTTATTCCTTTTCGAATATATTTTCTATATCCAAGGAGATTTCTTACATAAAGAAATATCTCGGATGTTCCTGCCTTACTTTTTCCCTTTGTGCGATTTGTGAAAGTAATTGGAATCTCTTTTATTTTCTTATAATTCGCCTTAAGAATTAATTCTAACAAAATTTTGAACCCTTTTGGATTTATTCTCTGTTTTTCTATACATTCTTTTTTAATCATAAAGAACCCTGTCATGGGATCTTTTACATTTGTAAAAGGTTTAGCAAGAAGAGTTGCTGCTCTTGACATTAGTTTTCTCTTGAAATTCCATCCTTCAATTTTCCCGCCCCTAATATATCTGCTTCCAATTGTAAAGTCAGATTCATTATTTTTAATTGGGTTATAAAGTTCATGAATTTTTTTTGGAGGATGGCTCAAATCAGCATCCATTACGCCTAAAACTATCCCTTTTGCAATCCCCCGCCCTTCCAAAACTGCAGAAGAAAGCCCCATTTTTCCTTTTCTATGAATAACCTTTAAATTTCTATATTTTCTCTTTAAATTATCCAATAAATTTCCTGTCCCATCAGGAGAATTATCATCAACTATTATAATTTCTCCATTAATGGAATTAGACTTAAATTCTGTCTGGATTTTCTTAATTAAATTTTGAATATTTTCTTTTTCGTTATAGGTAGGGATTACAATACTCAAATCCATAAATGTATATTAAATTTAAACTTATAAAATCTATCTATAATCAATTAAAATACACTTTCAAATCATTTACAGACTCCAAATTATAAATTAAATATTCCTCGCCTATTATAACAACAGGGTAATCTGTTATATTAAACTTATAAATAAGGGAATTCAAAGAAGTTAAATCCGTATCTACTGCTATAGGAATCAAAAGAATTTTGTTACCTTTTTCACTTTTTAAATCATAGAGTACTTTAGACCAAACATTCTGCTCGGCTTTTTGTGTTAAATCTTCTGGAAAATACTCATATAGGTAAATTACATTTGAATAATTGTCTCCGCATCTTTCAAGAGTTCTTATACTATTTATCCACAAGAAAGTTCTTAAAATGTCATATTTTTTGTGCGCAAGTCTTATGCCTTCAGTAATCTTACCAGAATCTTCATATTTTTCAAGGAGAACAGCCTCATTATAAACTCTATCTGCAAACTTTAAATTGGAATTAACCAAAACATCACAACTAACTGAACTGGAATCTATCATGGAATTCAGAGCAAAAACTTCCATTAGAGAAATTTCTGACATAACATAATAGTTATTAATTTCAGATACCTTAGAGGATTCAAAGGCTACTCCTATTAAAATTCCAAAAAAAAACACAACAATAGTTAATAATAATGCCTCCAAAAAAACTCTTTTCTTGTTTTCCAAAACTCCTACCATTTTCTATATCCTCTTAAAAACTTATAACCAGAGATTATTAAAATTATCGGATAGGCTAACAAGTAAAATATCATATAAAAACCTACTGTAAAAAAATTCTCTCTTTTATATTTCTCTTCACCCATATTTAAAAGAGCTATGACAGTAAACCAGAGACTGAAAATAAACACAGTAATACCAAAGAAAACCAAAACATTTGGAGTTAAATTAACATCGCTTAGTCTAAGAATTGCTGTCTGTGCCTGAATAGAATAAGTGGTAGAAAGCAGTTTAAGAATTAACATTCTTAAAATTCTATATACAAGAACAAACAATCCAAACAAACCTAAAACCCAAGAAAAAACAAAGAAAGGCAATATAAAATTTCCTAACATTCCTTTTTTGAACCAATCCTTGCTATACTTCCCAATTGTTTGCAATCCCCCCATATTCCACCTATTTCTTTGTTTAATCCATTCTTTAATTGTTGAAGGAGCAACTGTATATGCTCTGGCTGGAACTGCCATTTTTACTTTATAGCCTTCTGCTTGAAGATGCCAGGTTATTTCTATGTCTTCTGTTAAATTCTTTTCATCAAACCCCCCTATTTTATCAAATGCACTTTTTCTAAAGATTCCAAGAGGCCCAGGAGTTACATAAATAGAATCAACAAATTCCAGAAGTTTCCTTGAAAATTTAATTACCTTATATTCTATTGATTGCAATTTTCCTATAAATTTATTTCTATTATATACTAAAACAGATGAAGTGACACTGCCAACTTTTTCATCATTGAAGAATCCAACAACCTTGTCTATAGAACCCTTTTCTATAAAGGAATCCCCATCACTAAATCCAATTAATTCTGTGTCTGCAAACTTTACTCCATAATTTTTTGAACCTGCAGCACAACCTGTATTCTTGGGTGTTTGAACAGCAATTACTTTAGGGTATTTTTTAGCAAGAGAGGTTATTATTTCATAAGAATTATCCTTTGAACAATCGTCAACCACAACAACTTTCTTGAGATTTTTATATCCTGCATTTAAGACACTTTTTATTGTTTCTTCAATAGTTTCTCCTTCATTATAGCAGGGAATAATCATTGTAAGAGAATAATTTTTATTGGGCTTGGGACAGTAAAATATCTTACTCTTATTCTGAATATAAATAAAAATAAACAAAAACAAAAAATAAAATGCTATGAACATGTATATTAAATAAATGACTGTAATAACTTCCATATTATCATTGGGGATTTTCTTTTTTTAAAGATTCTTGTAATGCATTTTCAGATTCAGCAACATTGAAATAATCATAAAAATCTTCACTCAAGCTAAGCTCGTGAGTATGCCCTGCTTTTTTCTTTTTTATTAAATCTAAATCATTAAATTTCTTTATATGATCATAAGCCTTATTCCCCCGTATTCTTATTATAACAGACTGCTTTATTGGCTGTTTAAAGGCAATTATTGCAAGAGTCTCCTGTTCTGCTTTTGAGAATTCAGAAGAACCAGTAGCCAACTTATTTATTATATTAGTATATTCTTGACGAACATCCATCTTCCACATCCTATTTTTCTCAATAATTTCAAGTGCAGAATCTTCTTTGTTATACTTGTCTTTTAATCTTTCAATTAAATCCTCCAAGATTATAGGATTTAAATCACTCAAAGAGATTAATTCTTGCATACCTAAAAATCTTCCAGATATAAAAAGAACTGCTTCAAGAGTTTTCAAGTCCTCTTTTTCCTTTGCTTCATCAATCTCATTTATTGTTTTGCTTGTAGGCATAAGTAATAAAAACAAATCATCTTTAAAAGCATTATCGCTTGGAAGACTTTTTAATAATCCAATTTATAAGATAATTCAAGAAGATTATGAAAACAAGATAAACCAAGAAAATAAAAAAAGGATATAAAGACATATTGGGTATCCAAGTAACACATGGGTTAAATAAGCAATTCAAATTATAATAACTTCCAAAATAAAGTACAAAAGGAAATAAAACAAGCATGTGTAATAGACTTCCTTTCCAAGCAGATTTTTCGTTCTTTTTCAAAAGCATAATAGCAACAAATCCCAAGGGAAGTGTCAATAAATGGACAAGTGCAGGAATAAAAGTAATCCTATAATCAACTACTACAAAAGCTGAATTAAAAATCCTAAAAATAAAATTAATTATCCAAATAAACTGTCCTAAAAATAATACAAGGAATTCTGCCCTCAACCAGAATGAACTTCTAAATAAGATGGCAACCCCCATAAAAAGCAAAACATGATTACAAAGCCAAAAAACATGGATTGGCTCAACTGTAAAAATTGTCTGTATAAGATGAACAATTCCTAAGATAATGAGAAATATGCCTATGGCGTTTAACCAGTGATCTTTTTTTATCCTCATAAAAGATTAAAGAAAGAATATTTTAAAAAACTATCAATTTTTAGTAATAATATGAAAAAAGCCTTAGTGATTTTACTTGTATTTGTTATTTTATTAATCCTTTTATTTTCTATGCGAATGTTGAGTCCAACTGAAATTGATGATGTTACCCCTGGAATAGATTGCCCTGAAATAGAAATATATAATCCAGACATTCTATATATAATACCTAATTATTATAATAATCCAATTTCACAGAATGAAGGGTGGTGTGATTATATTCTATCTTTGAATAAAACACTTGCTTTGCATGGAATAACCCATACTTACAGAGAATTTCTCTATCTTAATATCTCTCAGGAAGATTTAGATTATGGAATTTCAGAATTTGAAAAATGCTTTGGTTTCAAACCAGAAATATTTAAATCTCCCCAGTTAGCAACATCCTCTAAAAATAGACAATTAATAAAACAAAATAATTTAAAATTCCGAACACTATTTGATCAGATAACCCATAAAGTCTATCATTGTGATGATTCAGACAAAATACCTAATAAAATAATTCGCCTATTTTGATTGTTTCCACAAAAAATTAAAGTATCTTCCAAACATCTCTTTAATAAGATCATTCTTAATCAAAAGACCATATAAATTTTCATTTTCCATAGAATAGATTATAACATTATTATCAAAAACTACAAAAGAAGATTTGAGATTATCTAAAATTGCATTTCTTCTTGTATTCCTAAGAAGTTTCTTATTTGTATCCCAATCTTTTTGATTATCTGGTTCAATTAGTAGTTTTATGGGTATTTTATTCTGAATCCTCTTTTGAGAATAATTATGCCAATAAAAACCTTGAAATATCTTATCGCTCATATTTCTGTTACAAAACCATAGAATCACGGATTTGGAAGATAAAGTCAAATTGAATAAATTTTTCAATCCCTTAATACCTATAAAATTTTGAGAGGAGAAACCAGATATATTGTTTTGCCTAAATTTATTTAATTCTGGCAAAACTTGCAAAAAGTTTTCCTCTTTATTTTTGAAACTATTTAGAAGAATATCTGGCTCCACAGCATAATAAACATTTCTTCTCCCGCTTAACGAAGAGCAAACATAACCTTTCAATTCCATTTTCTTCATAACTTCATAAATCGTTTGTCTCAAAATTCCTGTTTTATCTGAGATTATTTGCTGAGAAACTGGACCTTGCCTTAACAAAAAAAGATAAACCTTTATCTCCACATCTTGAAATCCCAAGTCTTCTAAGACCTCCACAATCTCCATAATTTAAGATAAGAATTAAATATTTTAAACCTTTCTATTTTAAGTAATTATTTTACTTAAAGATATTATAAACCACAAAAACTGAACAAAAATATGAAAACAAATTATAAGAAAATAAGATATATAGGAAAATATCTGGGAATAGGCGTTGCTATAGCCTATGGTCTAAATTTTGCAGGGCAAGAAATAAATTACCAGCTATTAAAGAATAATTTAAACGAAGTAAAAAAAGAGCACAATCAATTATTTGAGGAAAATAAAGAATTGGGAACCCCAAATAGAGATTATTCTTACTGGTCTTCTTGGGAGACATGGGGTGGAACAAGGAGGGAGGTTTCTTCAATGGCTAAAAAACATGACAATAATACACGTAAGATGATAGAACTTGAAGAAAAAGAAAGATTATTAGAAGACAAAATATCCGATTCAAAAAGAAAAAGGTTTACAATATTTTAAAGTTTATATCTCAACAAAGCTCCAACTCCCGCTAAATTAAAAAATTGTTTGCCTTCTTCTGTTTCTGTGGAAATCATTTCAATTTTAGCCCCAGTTTCTTCTGCAATCTGCTTTAATTCTTTAATAGAATTCTTATCATAATCTTTTGATATAAACAAACTATCAACTGCACCATATTCAAGTGCTTTTCTAACTGGTGCTTCTTTATACACAACAAAACCTGGTCTTTCTCCTAATGTCTCAAAGAATTTTTCAAGAAGTTTTTTCTCTTGGATAATTTCTTGATTTGCTAAAATATCCTGTGATTTCTCAACAAGTTCTTTCAAACCAGATTCATCGCTCCCCCCAATATCAATTTTCCCTATAACTTTCTTCTGCAAAAGAGTAGGCAAATATTCTCCATCCAGAAATTCATCTTTAGTTGGAATTGGTCCCCCAATCAAAATTCCTTTCAATCTCTTGTTCTCATAAAAAATCTTTTTCATTTCATCTGCAATTCTCTTATAAAAATCTTTTGTTAATCCCTCGGTTATTCTGTGGAATCTTTGAGAACTTTGTCCTCCAGCCCTTACTTTGCTGGGAACTCCAGAAGTCATTTTTTGAAGTATTTCTATTCTTTTTCCTTCCAACATTCCAATTGCAGCCTCTTTCCTGTCCATTACAAGCAAAGCATAAATCTCTGAGACTTCAAGAATCTCTTTTAATTCATCCAAAACAAATTCTTTATCGCATCTGTATAATCTTGATTTTAAGGGTAACGGGGGTTCAACAGTCCATAATTGTAAATCGTCCTGTCCTTCCACCTTGGATACATTTCCACAAAAAATCGCAAGTCCATTTTCAGGATTTCTCTTTAAATCTTTAATATACCGAACAATTTTATCAAGAGCATCAACCACATTTTTCCTTGTTGAAGTAGATTTTATGTTCTTAGCAGTTGATTTTTCTGCTTCCAGCTGTTTCTGAACCGAAACCACATCATATCCTGCAGAAACATAAACTGTAATCAATTCAGTATGCCTTCCTTTATGTTGTTCAAGCTCTTCTAATAATACTTCTAATTCGTATTTTGATATTGCCATAATTAAAGAAAATGATGTGGGTTTATAAAATTAGTTAATTAAGCTGCTCTTAATTCATTTAATCTTCTCTTGCTCTCTTTCTTCATATAAGAAAACTCTTTTTTTGCCTGAAAATAAAAAAGCGTACGAGAAAAAAGAAAAAATTTCGGAACAGATTTATCTTGAAAAGACTCATAACGTTCAATTGTAGTTTGTTTCAATAAATTTAAAAGTTTACGTTTATCATCTGATAATTTTTCTTCTGAGAGGAATTTATTCATATTATCTGAGTAAAATTCTGCATTTTTAAAAACGTCTTTTGAAAATGAAAGTGTATCTTTAAAAAGAGTATAATAACGGGAATCAACATAATTGAAGAATACAGCCCCAATAAGAACTGAACCAATAATCTCTGGGTCTAAAAGGTTTTGTAAACTCATATTTTAAATAAGAAGGATTAATTTAAATAGATTTATATTTTAAAATCAACCTTAAATTCTCCCTTATTAATCTCCTTAGCATTTGTCACATTTTTCAAATCTTCCAGAATTGGTTTTAAATCTTCATAATTAATTCTGCCCAGAGTAAGAACAATTTCAGAGTTCATTGGTTTTTTATTTCGAGACTTCTCCTGACGAACTCTCGAAATTATACCCAATAATAATTTCCACTTATCATAACCTAATTCACTGTCTTCATATTTTTTTACTACAGACTTTTCTTTAACCTTCTTAAATTCAGGCCACCCACTTATATGGATTGATTTTGTCTTCTCATTTTTTTTGAAATACCCCTGATAAATTTCCTCTGTAATAAAAGGCATAGTGGGAGCAATCAATTTTAAAATTGTTAAAAGAGATTTATATAAAGTGTATTGTGCAGATAATTTCTTCTCCCCCTTCCCCTGATAAACTCTTTTCTTTACAATTTCAAGATAATTATCACAAAAATCACTCCAGAAAAATTGTTCAGTGTCTAATTTTACTCTTGAATATTCATACTCTTCAAAACTCTCAGTACAACTCTTAACAAGAATATTGAGTTTGCTTAAAAATAATTCGTCTAATAGTTCTAATTTTTTAGGTTTCTTTCCATTATAATCTTTCAAATTCATAAAAACAAACCTTGAAGCATTAATTAATTTATTTATCATCTTTGTTCCTGCAATCAAATCCTTTTCCTGATAATCCAAATCATTTCCTAATTTACTTCCAGCAGCCCAGAATCTCACTGCATCTGCTCCATAATTTTCTAAAACAACTTTAGGATCAACAACATTTCCCTTGCTCTTAGACATTTTTTCTCCACTAAGAGAAACATTCCCAGATATTACAATTTCTTTCCAGGGGATTTTATTTTCATGCAAATAACTTTTAACAATTGTATAAAATGCCCATGTTCTTATGATGTCATGTGCCTGTGGCCTGAGCGAATAAGGAATAACAATTTTATTATTAACAAGAGAAGAAGTAATTACTGGTGTTAAAGAAGATGTTGCCCATGTATCCAACACTCTTTCTTCTGGTTTTGCTTCTGATTTACATTTTGGACATTTCTTCTTTAGTTGAAGGGGATCAACAGGCAATTCTTTTTCTTCAGCTAGGATAATCTCTCCACATTTTTTACATCCCCAAACAGGAATAGGAACCCCAAAATGTCTTTCTCTTGAAATGCTCCAATCCCACTCAAGCCCATTAACCCAATTATTATATCTTTTTTTCATGAATTCTGGATACCACTTAATTTTATTTCCTTGTTCAAGAAATTTTTTCTTTTTATCAAGAATTTTTATAAACCATTGTTCTGTTGTTACAAATTCAATTGGAGTTCCACATTTGTCATGAACATTAACAACATGCTCAATTTCTTTTTTTTCAGAAATCAAATTTTTTTTATCTAAATCTTCAAATATTTTTCTCCTTGCTTCCTTAATTTTCAATCCTTTATAATTTCCACAATTAAGTTTTCCAGATTTATCAAATATTAATTTTGGATTTAATTTATACCTGTTAATTGCATCCACATCATATTTATCTCCATAAGAACAAACCATTAAGACTCCTGTACCTTTTTCAGGATTTGCAGATGAATCTGCAATTATTGGAACATCAAAATCAAATAAAGGGACTTTAGCTTTTTTACCAATTAAATTTGTATATCTTTTATCTGAAGGGTGAATAAAAACTGCAACACAGGCTTGCAACATTTCAGGCCTTGTTGTTGCTATAGGAAGTTCCTTGTTCCCACAATAAAATTTAAGAGTCAAAAACAAGCTTTTTTCTTCCTTATCTTCAAGTTCTGCCTGTGCTATTGGGGTCTGACATTCAGGACACCATATTGTTGGAAACTCTTTTTTGTAAATTTCCTTTTTCTTATACAGATCAACGAAAGATTTTTGGGAAATTTTTCTTGAATTATTATCAATGGTAGAGTATAAAACACTATAATCACAAGAGATTCCAAGATTTTTCCAATCCTGTATAAAATCAGGAAGAGTTTCTTTTAAAGTCTTAAGACAGAGTTTAATAAAATCTTCCCTAGACATGCTCTTGCTTTTAACATTATTTACCTTTTCAACCAATCTTTCAGTGGGAAGCCCATTATCATCTGTTCCAAATGGATAAAAAACACTTCCATTTTTTGACATTAAAAACATTCTTCTAAATCTTGCAATAAAATCCTGTTGAGAATAACTAAATACATGCCCTATATGCATTGCTCCAGAGACAGTGGGGGGGGGAGTATCTATTGAATAAATCTCTTTTTTGCTTAAATCTGCTTTGAAAATTCCTTCTTTTTCCCAAAACTCCTTCCATTTATTTTCAATTTCTTTAAAATTAAATTTTGAACCAACCATGTATAAACTCATCCTCCAAACTTTTAAAAACTATCTCTCTTTCAAATATTCATGGCATCAGACAATAAAATAAGCCTTCCAGGAAGCTTTGGCGGATTGATGAGATTTAGTGAAGAATATTCAAGTTATTTCAATCTAAAACCCGCGCATGTTATAGCATTTATAATCCTTATAATTGCGATTCGAATAGTAATGCCAATGGTTTTCTAAAATGTTACCGGGAGTTGATCCAAGACAAATGCAAGGAATGCTTAAAAAAATGGGCATTACTCAGGAAGATGTAGATGCTTCTAGAGTTATAATTGAAAAAACAGACAATTCAAGAATAATTATTGATAATCCTTCTATTCAAAAAATAAAAATGCAGGGACAGGAAACTTTCCAGATTGCAGGAGATATACTGGAAGAATCTCCTAAAGAAGAAACAAGTGAAGAAGATATTCAAACAATTGTTGAGAAGACAGGAGTTTCAAAGAAAAAAGCAAAAGAAACTCTTGAAAAAAACAATGGGGATTTAGCAGAAGCAATTCTGAAGTTGAGTGAATAAAATACCTAAATATTAATAAATCTTAAGATATAATTCAATGACATTAAGAACAACATCAAAAATGACAGAAAAATTGGAAGAAAAAACAGAAAAAAGGCCAAAGATACTAAACGACCTCTTCAGAGAAAGAGAATATGAGGAACTCAAAAGAGTAAGATTGTATGAACATTATATTAAAACTTTGGGTAATTCCTTGCTTTATTCACAAAACTTCCAAATAACTTTCACTCCTTAAAAACAGCAAAAGATATATAAATATCAACTACTTGGTAATTTACACTTCTAAATGGAATTATAAGAAGACGAAAGTATGGAAGACTAAATGAATTTTCATATATTCAAATAAGAGGAAAATTTAATTAAATGGAAGATATTATTCAAGAGAAGATAAGTGCTGACCACCTTTTATACGTGAGTTTGAAATATACAAAGACTTGCGATGTTATAAAAAACTTAATTCTGAGATGGAGAAAGATGATTGAGACGAGCATAGAAGAAATTCTTAAGCGTGCAAAGAAAAAAAAGAAGATTTCCTCGATTTCATCAAATCCTTTAGGAAAAATAGAAGAAATTAAAAAACTCTTCAAGAAAGATAAAAATTTCTTAGAAGTAATTGAAATGTATGAGATGTTCAGAAAGATAGATGAACTAAGAACAGAAAGAATTGGTGAATTTAGAAAAAATGTAACTCTAAAAATATTTTATCAGGGAAAAGAAATAAATATAAATCTGGAAAAACTGAAAGAATATGCGGAAAGGTTAGAAAAGTTTATAAGTCTCACAAAGCAATTTCTTACATCAAAATAAATTAAATAACATTTGTAAAAAACTACAAAATGAACAAAATAATTGTTATCGCGTCTGGAAAGGGGGGGGTTGGAAAAACAACAACAGCCATAAATTTAGGTGCAGCCATGAATCATTTCGGGGAAGATGTTCTGATAATTGACGGGAATTTATCTACACCTAACATTGGAGTTCACCTAAATTCTCCAGAAGTCCCAGTAAATCTAAATCATGTTCTTTCTGAAAAAGCAGATGCGCGTGAAGCAGTTTATGAACATGAATCTGGATTGAAGATAATGCTTTCTTCACTTTCAATAAAAGAATTAAAAAA
>JBDRJG010000031.1:0-16147 GCA_043815085.1 Candidatus Iainarchaeum sp.
ATGTAATTAGTTTTATTACAATAAAGATTATAAATACTATTTTTCTGGGAAAACTATGAAAAACACAATAAAAAAACCAACATTCAAAGAAATTGTGGCAGTTACAGCTATGGGAATTCCAGATGTCGGACTTACATTCAATGCTCAAAAGGTTGGTCCTATGAAATTTAATGGTTTAATAAATGCAGATTATGGGAAAGGATTCAGAATGCCAACAATGCCTGAATTAGTCCCTTTAGTTTATACTTCTTTGGAAAATCAGGAATATGAAACTGCAAAGAATGTCATAAAAACATTGAAAAATCATTGGCTGATAGGAAACACCGCAATTCATTATTTTCCTGAAGGAATGTTTGTTCAGGATAACCCTGAAATGAAAAATGAAAAAATAATTATTCCTGATTATAAAACTCTTGAAAACAAGCTTGGAAAATATGAGGAAAAAGGAGTTGTGTTCAGTGATGATAAAAGCATAAGATTTACTCCTTATAACTTTAAGGGAGAGTCACAAAGTTCTTTTGAATTATCAAAAAATACAGGAATTATTGCATTAGTCAGCGGAGAAGAAAATTCAGAAAAATTAGCAATGGCTTCTGGACATTATAAAATAAATCCTTATTTCGGGGCTTTATCTAATGTTAATTTACCACAAACAGGAGTTGCTGTCCTGTTCTCGGACGGCTTCGATTTCGGGCTTGTTGTTGGCGCCGGCAGTTCCGAGAGCGACTGCCTCAGGTGCTCTTTTGGGGTGTGTGAAAAGGACGCCGAAGGCGTCGCGTTATAATATTTTTAATTAGTTTTAAAAACTCTTCTTATTTAATTTATTTATGGGTTTTATAAGGGGTGCAATAATTACACTATTTAGTTTTGTTCTTTTAATTTCTCTATTTCTTATGAGTCTCTCTCTTATACTTTCTTGGTCTTTAGAGCATGATACTTTTCAACTTGTGTTAGGAGATTCCGCAAAAGATATATTAAAAGATTTTTTGGGCAGCGAGAATATTATCGGTGAAGGGGAGGAAATATATATGAAAAACTACTGTCTTCTTAATAGTGAATATAAATTTACTTATGAAAATTATGATTTTATCTTTCCTTGCGAGGTAATTGAAAAGGGAAGAGATTCAATAATTGATTATGGAGCAGATTATTTTGTAGATACTCTTTATTATGCAGAATATGATTGTGAATTTTGGAAGTGTGTAAAGGATTCATCAATTCCACTTGTTCTTTTTTCAGAAAAGGCTAGGGATTACTGGAGAAATAAATTTATTTTATTGTTAGTATTATCTTTTGTATTGTTTGCTTTAATATTTTTAATATCTAAAAATAAGCATGTGACTCTTATTATAACAGGTGTTTTGCTTATTCTTTCTGTGTTGCCTTTCAGAAAATTAAACTGGGTTTTGACTTTCATGCCCGATGAATTTTCAGGAATATTTTCTCTTTTCTTTACAAAGTCCCATAGCGTCTTTATAATAATTCTAATTATTGGGCTTATATTAATAGGAATTGGATTTTTATTCAGATTGTTTGGATGGAGTATGAATTTTATGAAATGGTTATCAAAAAATCCTGAAGAAGAAGAGAATATTTCAAAGTTAGAGGTAAGAGATATAGTAAAGGAAGAGATATCTAAAAAGAATCAACTTAAACCAAAAAAGAAAAAGTGAAATTATTTTTTGTCTGCTTCAGCTCTCTTTAAAAAACTTTTTATAAATCTTGAATGGTCTTCATCATGGTATTTTATCTCTTTTATTTTATAAGCCACCATTTTCTCATTACTGTCTCTTTCAGTTCTTACACTTGGCAATCTACCCTTCATATCCTCTCCAATCAGTATATCTTCTTTAGAAATAGATGCAATTCTCTTTGCATTTGTTAATAAATTTTCTATACTCACGAATTCTAATATTCCTCTATCTAATTTTTCTATAATCATTCCGATATTCAATGAGATCCCAAAAGAAATTTTCTGCTTGAATAATTTATTGTGCTCCGAGAGTATTTCTTTTGCTTTTTGAGCTATTTCCAATGCAGCCATTTCATTCTTAAGAGCTCTTGTTTTTAGGGGGGTTAATATAAAGAAGAGGTTTTCTTGATTTTCATATACAAATGCCTTTCTGTCTTCAGCGAAATTTATTATTCTTTGCAGAGCTTCTTCTGAACCTCCTTTTTTTGATTGTATTTCTGCTAAATTCTTTATGTTTAAAGCAGTAATACTTACTTCTTGCTTATGTCCTTTAATTGATAAAGAAAGATTTGCCTTATTTTTTGTTTCTAAGTTTGAGTTTTTTGAAAGGGGGATTGCCCTATTTTCCCAGGCAGTATTTACCCTTGGTTCTTTAACTTTTTTTTTAATTCTCATTTTCCCAAAGAAAATTCTTTTGTATCCTTTTCTGAAAAATAAAAAGATAGTAAATCCCAAGATTAATATAACAAAAATCCAGATAGCAACACCCATCATTGCTGAAAATCCGCTCTTTGCTTCTTTTACCTCAACTGTTCTTCCTTCTAAAGTTACCATTCCTATTCCTTTACTTCTTCCTTCACTATCTGTTACTTCTACCTCGTATGTTCCGTCTGGTGCTTTTAATGTATATTCTTGACTTTTATCAACTCCAAGACTAACATTTAATTCTCTTGTCTGATTTTCTCCTATTCGAATAATTACGCTATTGTTATATGGCACATTTCCTTTGTTAGTTATTTTAACTGTATCATTCATTATCTCAACTTCAAAATCTTCTTTTTCAATTATTGTAAAAATTGATTCAGCTGTTAATTGGTTTGAGACAGCAAACACAGTCCAATTTGAAGGGGGCTCATTATATTCAAAGGGATATTCCAAATATTCGTCTGTTGATTTTTCAGACTGTTGTTGAACAATTGCACTTGTTCCTGTTCCTTTTTTTATTGAGATTATGGAAGTTGAAGCTATTTTATCTCCCGTCTGGTCGTGAAGAATAGCTTTTACTTTTAAATTGGTTCCTGGCTCCACGTCTTTTGTTTCAAATACTATCTCTAAGCTTTTAGGAATTTGTTTTATTGCTATATTATAGTTTGAAAATCCCTTATTTGTCTGTTTTCCTTTAGAATCCATTTCATATGCACTTAATTTTATTAAATAATTTCCGGCCCTCATATTTTCTGGGAGAGTTATGTTTATAGCATAAAATCCATTGTTTATTGTTCCTAGTTGGATTATATCTTCTGAAGAATTTTCTGTAGTTAATTCCATGTTTATAAATCCATTTGCATCCTGTCCGTTCTCTTTTATTACACTTCCCCGAATTAGAATGCTTTGTGCAGGCTCAAATTCTTTTTGTTCTGTGTTTGGCTGAACAATCATTAAATTTGATATCCTAAATTCGTTTAATAAAACAGATTCTCTTCCTAGACCTAGAGACCCTTTTATTTTACAGGTTCCTGTTGTTTCTCCTATTTCATCTTTTGTTAAAACAAGGAAAGCTTCCATTGTCTTTTCCTCTCCTGATTTTAAATGAATGCCATTTCTGTAGAAATTAACTTGTTTTCCACTACAGAGCAAATCCATGCTGAATGTACCTGAGATTTCACTTATTGTTTTAATTGTTACTGGAATTGTTATTGTGTCGTCGATATTATAGATTTTATTTGGTTGTTGAAGAATGAGTATTTCAGCAGAAACTGTGGAAATTAATATCAGTGTGAATATGAATAATATAAATACTTTTTTCATAAAAATATTAGTTAATATTTATTTATAAATATTTGTGAGAGTGTTTTGAATTTATAGTGTTGAGGTTTCTAGGGATCTTTTAAAAGAATTTGTATAATATTGATTATAACTTGACTTTTATTTTTGAATCATGGTAAGCATCCATAATTACTTTAGGGTATTTTCTTTGTTCTTCTTTAAGTTCTTTGCTATTCAAGTTCCAATTTAATTCTTTTATTCTTCCAGGTCCGGCATTATAACAAGCAAGAATTGTTTTTCTCTGATCTTCAAGATTTAATGTATCCCAACTAGGATAATTCCTTTCGCAAAATTTAGAGTTATCTTCAAGACACTCAAGAGAAAGACCGATATTCTTAACTGGATTAAACAGTTCTCTTTTAATATCCATAGAGTCTCTGAGTTTTGCAAATTCTTCCGGTCTAAAATTTTTATAAGTGATGGGCATTATTTGGCCAAGTCCCATTGCTCCAGATTTACTTTTAGCATGAACATTATATCTTGATTCTTGCCTTAGCATTAGTCTAAATAATCTTTTATCGAATTCTTTGGGCCATTTTTGAACTTCCCTATAAGCTTGTTTAATGTATGCATTTAATAAATCTGGACTCAGGTAAAGTGGTTTTGAAAACTTTTCTCTTTCTTCTTTTAAAAGATCTTCCAGTCTCAAGGTATTATGCACTTCGTATTGCTTTTCTAGAAGATTACTCAATTTTTCATGAGTTTCTTCTTTTTTAGAATTTATATCAAAAGTGCCCTCGCTATATATTCCTCCAGCTAGCATTAATCCTCCTATAAGCGCTATTTTTTTAAGACCTTTTTTCATTTTAATTTATTACTATTGCATAGTGACTACTATTTAAGTGTTTCGGTGAATTTTTGAAATTTTTAACGTTTTGAAAAAACTTTAAACTCAAAGAAAAACCCAGAACTTGGTTATTTATATATAACAGAATTTTTATATTCTGGAATGTTGGGGTAGTTCACTATTGGATTCTTCCATACAGTTCACCTCCCGATAAATCAGTTCTTTTATTAAATATTAAGGTAATTTTGTTCATATTTGGTTTTGAATAATTCCCTATATAAACTTTGTTGTTGTTTAGAATATGTTTCTGCAAGAATTTTTTTGTGTTTTTTTAAGAGAATATTAATAATTTTAATTAAATGAAAATTTCCCAAAGAGTTTGCATTCTATATTCGAGTTAAACAAAAATCCAACGCCGACTCTTCCTTCAAACTTCATACCAGCTCCCCCCTCAACGGATAATTTTCTAAAGGCTTTTTCATCTATTGTTTCTGGGACATAGTTTTTTTTATTAAGGAAATTATATGAGGGACCAAAGCAAACAAAGGCGTTTGAACCAAGATTATCTTTTTTTAGATTAATTATGGTTCCTAAGGATATATTAATATAATTTACGTGAGAATCAAATTCACTTCCAAAAAAATTAAAGGGAGATTCATATGTCCCTTTTGATAAAAGAATGTATGGCTCCAATTTTGGTGTTACTTTTCTGCTGTATCCCACAGTATAACCCTGTATTGGCAAATGACCTACTTGGACTCCTAAATAAAAAGCATTTGGTCTTTCAATTCTTGATTTTCCATTCCATTCCCTTTTAGTGGGATGATTTATCTTTGTCATTTGCCCATTTGCATCTTTCAAGGGAAGAAAACTTAATGCTGCTACAATAGGCACACTATATAACAACCTCTTAAGAGTTTTTCTTGTTTTATTATTCATCTTTTTTGAAATATATGAATATATTCTACTCTTATATTCGCTTTCTAATATATAAGGATTTATATCTCAGAAAATGTATACTAAAATATTATTCGTTAACCCCTAAATGCCTTTTGCAATAAAAATTAATTTTATAAACTTGAATTTCTTGAAGAAGGATATGAAAACATTGAATCTTCATGTGGATTATATAAAGTTCAAGCCCCTGAAGAAAGCACTTAAAAGTATAGGAGAACTTTCTGAAAAGGATAAAAAAGAGAAAGAGGTAAAAGAGGCACTAGTTGTTTTGACTGCAGTTGAAAAATGTGATACGAATGTTTCTGCAGTTGTAAAGGAACTTGTGGAGAATGTAAAAGATATTGCATCTCAAGTTAAAACAAAGAATATTGTTCTTTATCCATATGCTCATTTATCTAAAGAATTAGGAAATCCAGAGATAGCACAGGAAATACTGAAGAAATCTGAGAGTGCTTTGAGCAAAGAGGGATTTAAAGTTACTCGAGCTCCTTTTGGATATTATAAGGAATTTGAATTGAAAGTAAAGGGACATCCCTTGAGTGAGTTGTCAAGGGAGATTGTGGGTGAACGGGGTGGAAAAGAAAGTAAAGAGGAAGTTTATGATTATAAAAAATTACTTAAAGAGGTATCAAAGTCAAAGCTTGATACATCTAAATTAAAGGATAATGACCATAGAATTCTCGGAAGACAACTGGATTTGTTCAGTTTTTCTGAAGTTGCACCTGGAATGGTTTTTTGGCACAATAATGGTTTGATAATTAGAGATGAATTAATTAATTTTTGGAGAGAAGAACACAGAAAAGCAGGTTATGAAGAGATTTTGACTCCCCAAATTCTGGATAAAAAACTTTGGCAGATTTCAGGACACTGGGAGAAATATCAAGAGAATAATTTTTCTACAGAATATGAAAAGAGACATTTTATAATTAAACCAATGAATTGCCCAGGCGGAATGCTTGTTTTTAAAAATTCTACAAAAAGTTATAAAGACTTGCCTCTAAGAGTAGGAGAACTTGGAATTGTTCATAGGGTTGAGCTTTCTGGAGTTTTAGCAGGTTTATTTAGATTAATTCAATTTACTCAAGATGATGCACATATTTATTGCACTGAAGAGCAAATTAATGATGAAGTAATGTCAATAATAAAATTAATTAGATTATTTTATGATAAATTTAATTTATCTTTTCATATAGAATTTTCCACAAGGCCTAAGAAAAGAATAGGAACAGACAAAGAATGGAGTAAAGCTGAGAATCTTCTTGAAGATGTCTTGAAAAAGAACAAATTAAAATACAAGATAAATAAAGGGGATGGTGCTTTTTATGGGCCTAAGATTGATTTTCATGTTACAGATTCTCTTGGCAGAACTTGGCAAACAGCAACAATTCAATTGGATTTGCTTCTTCCAGGAAGATTCGAAATAGAGTACACAGACAAGGATAATATCAAAAAAACACCGATTATGCTGCACAGAACAATTTATGGAAGTTTAGAAAGATTTATCGGAATTCTCCTTGAGCACACAAATGGAAGATTGCCTACCTGGCTCTCTCCTGTGCAGGTGAGGATTTTGAGTTTCACAGACAGAAATGTTCCTTATGCTGAGAAATTGATAGAGAAAATGAAAAAATCAATTCCTAATTTGAGAATAGATTGGGATTTTGATCAAAAAACTGTTCAGGCAAAAGTAAAAGAAGCTGAAGAAATGAAAATTCCCCATATTCTTGTTATTGGGGATAAAGAAGAAAAAGAAGGGGTTGTTGCAGTTAGAAGAGGCGGAGATAAAGTTATTGAAAGCCTTGATACAGATGAATTTATATTTAATTTGAAGATGAGGATTGAGAAGAGGATGTGAATATTTTAGACACTGAACTAAAGTTAGTTAAATTAGGTAAAAATGTACAAATCAAAATTAGATTTAATTGAAACTGAAATTGGCATCAAATTGATTAAAGACACTTTTGAAAAGAAACTTGCAGAAAAACTTTCTTTGCAAAGAGTGTCCGCTCCTAAATTTCTTATGGTGGGTAAAGGTCTGCAGGATGACCTTGCCGGCACCCAAATCCCTGTCGGCTTCAAAACAAAATTTACAGATACTACAGTAGAGATAGTTCATAGTCTTGCCAAATGGAAAAGATACGCTTTAAAGAAATATGGATTTAAACATGGAACTGGCTTGTACACGGATATGGATGCTATAAGAAAAGATGAGGATGTTGACGACATTCATAGTATTTATGTTGACCAGTGGGATTGGGAAACTATAATTTCCAGGGAAGAGAGGAACACACTTTTTCTTAAAGAAATAGTAAAAAAGATTTACAAAGCAATCTTAGAAACTGAAGAGGTAGTTGAAAAAGAATTTCCAAGATTAAAACCAAGACTTCCTAAAGAAATAAAATTTGTTCATTCTGAAGAACTTGAAGAAATGTATCCACAATCATCTCCTAAAGAAAGGGAAGATAAGATTACAGAAAAATATGGTGCTGTGTTTATTATGGGAATTGGTTACCCTTTGAAATCAGGCAAGCCCCATGATTTAAGGGCCGCTGATTATGATGACTGGTCTACAGCTACAGGCGATAAGACTAAAGGATTAAATGGGGATATTTTATTTTGGGATGATTTAAGGAAAAGTTCTATTGAAATCTCTTCAATGGGTATAAGAGTTGATGCAAAAGCTTTATTGAAACAGCTTGAGTTTATGAATCTGATAGAAGATAGAAAAGAGCTTGAATTTCACAAAGGGATTATAAAAGAAAGACTTCCATTATCTGTCGGAGGAGGCATAGGTCAATCAAGATTATGTATGTTTCTTTTGCAAAAAATTCATATCGGCGAGGTTCAGGTGAGTGTCTGGCCTGAGAAAATGGTTAAAGATTGTGAGGAAAAAGGGATTAAGATTTTATAATAATAAAGATGAATTTATATTTAATTTAAAGATGAGAATTGAAAAGAGGATGTGATTAATTTTCTATTATTATTTTTCCTTCCACAATAAATTCCAGTTCATGTCATAAACCGCATAAGGAAAAAGAGAATTTTTGTTTCCGTGATAAAAGCATCTTACTGAAATCTTTGTATTTGGCTTTCTGTATGTTCCTGGCATGGCATCTTCTTTTCTGAATAAAAGAGTTTTCTTCTTTTTAATTAGATAATAATTTTCAAGTGATTCTTCTTCTGATTTTGGGGGGTTATATCCTTTTTTTAAAATTTTTCTTGAAAAGCTTACTTCAAATAAAACTGCACTTGAATCTTCTACCACCCCACTAGCTATTCTTTCAAGGGGAAGATGTTTTGTCCCACTAGGTCTTTTGGATTTCAATCCATAGGCTTCTTTTTCTTTTTTCTTTAATTGCATAATATTAATAAGACGTTTATCTTTAAAATAATTTATATTCTGGACTCTAAAAACTTATAAATTGCAGTATATTGAAGACTGCATGAACTTCAAGTTTTATTTTGAGAAATTAATTGAATCAAAAGATTTTAAAAAATTTGTAAATGAAAACAAGGATTCTTTTCTTTGTTCTGGGTTTTTTGTAATTGATAAAAAAGGAGAGGATAACAAACAAAATATTGATTATTTTGTTCCTTCCCTGAACAAAATGTTTAGCTTTAAGATTCACGATAAAGTTGAAATGGTTCCTGTTGAGATTTTTGGAGAGGCTGTTGAGTTAGAGAAAATCCCAGATAATATTGACTTTGATTTTACAAGTATTGAAGATATGATTCAGAACAAAATGGAGAAAGAGAGGATAAAAAATAAAATTGAAAAACTTCTTCTTAGTCTGCAGACAAAAGATAAAAAAAATTATATTCTTGGGACAATTTTCATTTCTGGATTGGGAATTCTTAAAGTTAGGGTAGATTTGGATGAAAAGAAAATTGTTGATTTTGAGAAAAAGAGCTTTTTTGATATGATGAAGATTGTGAAGAAGTGATTAGTTAAAATATTTTAAATATATTTTAGGTAAAATAAAAATTGCTATTTATTCCAAAGATACAATCTCCTTGAGAAGCTATTTTTGATGCAAGTTCATTGTCATATTTTTTAAAGCTCTTTTTTAAATATTCATATGCTTCATCTTGTTTTAGATTATTTTCTTTGGCTTCTTTAATCGCATTTTCAAATGCTCGTGGAAATTCAAGGTGTTTTCCCCAAAAATCATAATTTTCTTTAATTAACTCTATTTTTCTTTTAGAATTTATTTCTAAATAACTTAAATCTTTTACAATATTTGATAATTTTTTATATTCCATATAGATTAGTAAATTTAATATATTTTAAATATTGTTGTGATGAATATACTGGAGAAAATGGATTAGTCAAAATATCTTAAATATGTTTCAAGTTCATTTATGTTGAATTTGTATATCTCTTGTTGAATCTTTAATTTTTCATTTGCTTCCTTTCTTTTTTGATATTGTCTGTTAATAATTTCCTCAAATTCTATGCAAGAACCAGTTAATAATCCAGTTAGATTATAATTTCTCTTTATAATTTCATTAATTTCCTTTTTGTCTATCTCCAAGTATTCTAATTTTCTTGATAATTCTTTCTTTCTTTGTTTGAAAAACATGAAAGAAGTTAGATAGTTTATATTATTTAAAGATTATTATCTTATTTCTTAACAATAAAGTTAATCATCATTTCACTATTATGCGGTGAGAGAATTTTGAATCCGGCCTTTTTGAATAAATTATGAACTTCTTCTTCTGTAAAGAGGTAGTAATATCTTTTTCCTTTATCTCTCCATCCCACTAATTTTTCTTTTCCTTTCTTTTGATTGAATCTCTTTGAATTGAAATTCCATACTCCTATTAGAGATTTCGAGGCTTTTTTCATTACTCTGTATAATTCTTCAACAGCTTTTTTGTGATATTTTGGGGGGAGGCAATGTAGAGCAGAGATTGATATTGAATAATCAAAGAAATCATCTTGAAAAGGGAGTTTGGTTAAATCTGCTACGGCGAATTCTGCTTGTATTTTTAATTTTTTTGCTTTCTTTTTTGCAAGCTCAATCATTTTTTCAGAAAAATCGACAAGATACATCTTTCCTTTTGGAATTTTTGTGAGATGTCTTCCACTTCCTGAGCCTAAATCCAATACATTTCCAGAAGCATTTTTTAGAAATTCCTTGCTGAATCGAGAGGGAACTTTTTTGAATTTATCCCATTCTTTTGCAATGTTATCCCAGGTTTGTTTTTGAAATCTTATTTTTTGCATATTTGAGAGAGGGAAAAGATATTTATATTATTAATCCCTTTTTGTTTTTATGACACAAAATAAGGGGCTTCATCATTTTCTCATAAGAAAGAGAATTTATGAAAAAAAAGAAAAGTATCCTAGCCCGAATAAATTTAGGAGGTTTTTTGATAAACTAATTTATGCTGTTGCAATTATCTGTCCTCTCTTGAATTTACCACAATTACTTAAAATATGGATAAATAAGAGTGCAGAGGGGGTATCTGCTTTTTCTTGGTTTGGTTTTATGGGGGTTTCTTTAGTGTGGCTGACTTATGGAATAATTCACAAGGAGAAACCGATAATTATTGTAAATGCAGGAATTATTATAGCTCAATTTTTAATTGGTTTGGGTGCAGTATTGTATTAAGTTTTTTAATAATTTGGAGGGGGTAAAAATTATTTGTTTGTCTAAATTTATATACTAATAAAAATTATCTTTTATATGAAAGTTCTCTTCGTTTGTAGAGGAAATGTTGGAAGAAGTCAGATGGCTTCCGGATTATTTACTAAATATACTGGAATAAAAGCATATTCTGCTGGAATAAAAGTCTTTGAAAATGAAAATCAAAAACTTAAAGAAATACCTTTAGCTGAACCTGCTATAAGATTTATGAAGAGGGAAGGTTTAGATATAGCAGAGAATTTTAGAAAACAATTAACACCCAATATGTTTGAACAATTCGATAAAATAATTGTAATGTCTGAACCAGATACAATTCCAGAGTATTTATTACAAAATAAAAAAGTAGAATTTTGGGAAATTCAGGATCCTAAGGGGGTGGATGATAAAGAATATGAAAAAATAATTTTCCAAATAAAGGATAAGATTAAAAAATTCATAAAATCAAATAAATTGAAGTGATTAAATTCCTTCACAACTCATCTTCCTTGAATTTTACTATGCTGAAAGATGAGAAGCCCTCTTTTTTTAATTTCTCAATTCCTCCCAATTCTTCCAATTCCATTAAAAATGCACAATCTACAACCTGTCCTCCAAGTTTTTTTATTAGGTTGCAAGAAGCAATAGCTGTTCCTCCAGTAGCAATCAAATCGTCAACGAGAAGAACTTTTTGTCCTAATTTTACAGAATCCTTATGCATTTCAACCATATCTGTTCCATATTCAAGAGAGTATTCTTGTTTTATTGTTTCATAGGGCAATTTTCCTGGTTTTCTTATTAATGAAAGTCCTGTGTTGAGTCTCTCTGCAAGTATTCCCGCTAGAATAAATCCTCTTGATTCAATCCCGGCTATTACATCTATTTTTGTATCTTTATATTTTTCACAAAATATATTTATAAATCTCCTCAAACCCTCTCTATCCTGAAGTAAAGGGGTTATATCTCTAAAAAGTATTCCTTTCTTTGGAAAATCTGGGATTGTTCTTATTTTATCTTTTATTTTGAGAATCTCTTGTTCCCTTGAAAAAGAATTAATTGTTTCTAAAATTACTTTCTTTACCCTTTCTGTATTCTCTTTCATTATTTGTCTTATTACATCCCAAGTAACGGGAGGTTCATCGTCTTTCCAGCAGTCGTAATCAGTAGACATTGCTATTACAGCATAAGGTATCTCAGCTTCGTTTGCAAGAATACATTCAGGAGCTATGGACATATTTATTACACTTGCTCCCCATTGTTTGAAAAGATTGCTCTCTGCTTTTGTTGAAAATCTTGGCCCCTCAATTGTTATTACAGTTCCTTTTTTGTGATTAGAAAACTTAAGCTTCTCACAACTTTCAATTAATTTTTTTCTTAATTCTTCTGAAAATGGATTTGCCATGGGAGTATGAATTGGTCCAAATTCAAATTTATCAAAGAAGGTAAGTTTTCTTCTTTTTGTTAAATCTATAAACTGGTCGAGTATTACAAAATCTCCCCTTTTTATTTCCTCACGCAGAGAACCAACAGCTGTTGTTGAAATTATATACTTACATCCCTCATCTTTCAATGCAAATACATTTGCTCTATTATTTACTTTTGTAGGGGGGATTTCATGTTTTATTCCATGTCTTGAGATTATTACTAAATCTATATTGTTTATTCTTCCTGTTGTTAGGGGAGAAGAGGGTTTTCCAAAAGGAGTTTCAATTTCTTTTGTTTTGAAATCTTCAAGAAGATTTGGATTTTCAAGTCCAGAACCACCTATTATTCCTATTTTCATAGTTATTGAATTGGGAAAGATTTTATAAGTATTTTTAGTGTTGAGAATATATGTTAAAACCTTCCCCGAATGAAATAAGAAAACCAACAAAGACAATTTCGGGCATAACTCCCGTTGCATTAATGCTTCCTCCACGTAAATGTAAGCATGGAACCTGTATTTATTGCCCGAGTTTAAATGTTCCACAGAGTTATACTCCCAAAAGTCCGGTTGTTTTAAGAGCAAGAGCACTAGATTACGATTCTTACAAACAGGTTAAAACAAGATTAGACGCTTTCGAAAAAATGGGACATCCAATAGAAAAAATTGAAATTATTATTATGGGAGGGACATTTTTAGAATACCCTAAAAAATTTCAATATAGTTTTGTTAAGGGAATTTATGATGCTCTTAATAATAGAAAATCCAGGAGTTTAGAGGAAGCAAAAAAGAAAAATGAAAATTCAAAACACAGGTGTGTTGCTTTGTGCATTGAAACAAGACCCGATGTTTGTTCTAAAGAGCAAATTAAGGAAATGTTAAATTTTGGTGCCACTCGTGTGGAATTGGGGGTACAAATGCCTGATGATAGACTATATAAATTAACAAAAAGAGGGCATATAACTGATGATGTTGTTGAAGCAACGAGATTATTAAAAGATTCTGGCTATAAAGTTTTTTATCACATGATGGTTAATTTACCTGGTAGTAATCCTGAAAAAGATTTGAAATTGTTTAAGAAGATTTTTTCTGATGAAAGATTCAAACCAGATGGAATAAAGATTTACCCCTGCCAGGTTATTCAAGGAGCAGAGTTAGAAGATTTATACTGGCAGAAAAAATATGCCCCCTATCCTTTAGAAGTTCTTAAAGATCTTCTTATCAAGTTGAAACTAATTGTCCCAAGATATTGTAGAATTATGAGAATTATGAGAGAAATCCCTTTGGAATATTTAGTCGCAGGAACAAAAGATATTGGTTTAAGAAAGGAACTGCAGGAAAATATGCATAAAAAAGGATTAAAGTGTAATTGTATTCGGTGCAGAGAAGTAGGTTTTTTTCTGAATAAAGGGAGAAATATAAATCCGAATTCAATTAAATTATGCAGGATAGATTATAATGCTTCTAAAGGGAAAGAGATATTTCTAACCTTTGAAGATGTTAAAAATGATGTTTTAATTGCTTTATTAAGATTAAGAATACCTTACAATCCTTTTTTAAGTCAGATAAATAAAAAGACTGCTATTATTAGAGAGATGCATACTTATGGGGCTAGTTTAAATATAGGGAAAAGAAAAGAAGACTTGTGGCAACACAAGGGATATGGCAAATTACTTTTGAAAGAAGCTGAAAGGATAGCATTAGAAGAGTTTAATATGGATAAAATTTTAGTAATTTCCGGAATAGGGGTTAGAAAATATTTCTATAATCAAGATTATAAATTAGATGGTCCATATGTTTCTAAGGGATTAAAGCAATAACAGAAGAATATATAAAGTTGGGAGAACACATCTATATATGATTTCAAAATTAAAAGTGCATTATTGGAATCTTTCTGGATATGTCAACATTAAGCCAGAAACAAAAAAATTTCTACTGGAGAAGATTTTACAACAATCTTCAATTAATGCGTTTTCTAAAAGATTAAAAACAAGTGTAGTAAGTCTTAATTATTTTCTTAAAAATAAAGATTCTTTTACAAGAATTAATAATCTATTGGATATTCTTTCTAAATTAAAAATTTTCAGACTTAAAATAGAATCAGATATTATTGCATATAGAGATACTAGTAGCAAAGGACCTTTTTTTATAAAATTTCCTTATTATCTATCTCCTGTGGATGTGCGTATTGGGGGCGTTTTAATCGGGGATGGGAATATCAGTAAGTCTACTAATCTTATGAGGTGGATTCAAAAAGATCCAACGCCTTTAAAAAATTTGATTAAAGTTAGGTTAGGAAAAAATGAAGATTTTAAGATTAAAAATAGTCAAATAGTGATTCCTGCTTTTTTTGGAAAAATTTTATGCTATTCTCTTGATTTAGAATTAAATTCTTTAGCCAGTGAAAAATTTATTGAAAGGGTTATAAAACTTCCTAAAGATTATTGTTTAGCTTTATTAATAGCACTAATAGAAGATGAAGGAAATATAGATTCAAAAAATTATGGGTGTATTAATATAAGAATGTCCTCAAAAGAGATAATTACTGCAATAAAGAAACTTTGTGATTCTTTAAATTACAAATCTTCTCAAATAAGATCTTATTATAATAATGGATATCTTGGAGATAATCTAATGTATAAATTAACTATCCTTTCTGACGGAATAAAAAAATTGGGATATGATTTATCTAAATTAGAGAAAAAATATGGGAAAGAAATTGGTTTTTGGAAAAAAAGGGAACAGTTTATTAGAAGGTTTGAAACTTGTACAAACAAAAAGGCTGAAAAAGATAGGGGGGGAAGAAAGATACATGAAAAGATAGCCAGCTTATTTATAGAAAATATTAATTTGTCCTCTTTACAGATTTCTAATCTTCTTAAAATAGATTATAATAGAACTTATGATCTGGTTAAGAACATGTCTAAAAGAGGAGAAATAAAAAGAGTTGAAAAGGGAATTTACACAAAATCTTGAGAATATTACAGAAAGTTGGGTTATGTGTTGGATGAAGGAGAAGGGGAGTATATGATTAAAGATTTAAAATTTTAATTATATTCTTCTCTGTTATTAATTCATATTCTTTTTTTGATGTATTAAGAGTTTCTATCATTGCTAAAGAAACTCTTGGGTCTCCAAAAGGATAGTCGCTTCCAAATATAATTCTCTCTGCCCCAAATTTTTCGTAAATTTTCTTTAATATTATTGCATATTGTATTCCAGATGTTTCAAAATAAACATTTTTTGGGAAAGTGTAATTATCTATTGTGAAGAATGTTTTTGTTACAGAGCCCGAATGTACAGCAACAACAGGGACATTAACTTTTTTTGCCAGATTAGAAACCTTTTCAAGACTAGAGTATTCTTTATTTTCATTGGTATGCACAAATATTGGTAAATTTATTTTATTAGTAAAATCAATAACTCTTTTATCATCTATCGAAACATTTCCAATATCTGGATGAAACTTTATTGCTTTATATCTAGAATCTATTTTATTTGGTAAATCAAAAATGTTGAACCAATATACAGGGATAATTAATTTGTTATTTTCTTTTAATACAGATTCATTATTGGGAGTTAAATTATCAGAAAAGTTTTTTGGAAGTCCA
>JBDRJG010000032.1:0-5411 GCA_043815085.1 Candidatus Iainarchaeum sp.
AACCTGCAATTCAACAGGACAGTGCGTAACAACTTGCACAGATACTTGTTTATCATTAGGTTATTCATGTGGAACCCACACAATTTGTGGAAGCAGTGTCAATTGTGGAACGTGTACATTACCCCAAACCTGCAATACAACCAATCAATGTTCAACGTCTGCTCAAACTTGGACTTGGACCAATGAACTGATAACAAATGGGGGATTTGAAGATGGCGATTTAACGGGTTGGATAGAGGAAAATGGGGATTATGGTCAGGGTTTCTCAGTTGGAAATCATATGGGTAATAGTCAATATGTTCTTCCTCAATCTGGAAGCTATCAAGCATGGGATGATGGTGCTTCAAGTGATGCATCTGGTGTTGATTTTTATCTTTATCAAGATGTAAATTTAGGGTCATATGCTAGTTATATTGATGCTGGAAATGCTAAAATGAATGCATCAGGGTGGGGAGCAACATCAGAGAAAACTGGAGGAGCAGACACTACAAGAATACAATTTATTTTCTTAGATATATCACATAATGAGTTAGAGACAGCAATAAATAGTGGATGGATATATTGGGTAAATGGAACCTGGTGGAAGAGGGGAGTTACTAATTATAATATTCCTGTAAATACTCGTTATATAAGAGTATGGGCAAGTAGTTATGAAAATTGTGGGGGGGATTATTGTGATTCTGGAACTTGGGATTCCTTTTCTGTAAAGTTAGGATATTTTGCATAAAATCATTCTAAAATTAAATTCTTGAAAATTTCTTCCAAGTTTATTTCAAATAGTGTGACAGGCATTTTTATTTTCCAATTTCTTAAAATTCTTGGATGAATTTCACCAATATATCCAATATTTTTATTATTACAAATTACTTTTGCTGTTCTCCCTTCTATAAAGTGAATTGGAAAATTATCTGTTTCTTCGAGACTTATTTTAATTTCCAGACTCTTAAATAAATATTCTAATATTTGTTTTGCTTCTGTAAAATTTCCCGGAGTTATTGCTAGTGCGAGATTTTCTTTTTCTTCTATATCTTCTTTTAATTCAAATACTCTTCCAATTTCACATATTCTTTGAGGATATTCAGAGTCTATGTTATCTGAAATATTTTTTAGCAAGAAAGAAGATAAACTTTTTCTTAATAGATTATACTCTGTTTTTGAGTTTTCTAATTCAACAAATTCCTTTTCCTGTTTTTCAGGAATTCCCATTCTTGTAAATTGGTTTGATTTATTTGTTAAAGAATAATTTAAGACTTCCAGGATATTTAATCCAGAGAGTATTTCAACTATTTTTCTTTTTATAGTCTCTCTTGGATTTTCTTCTCCTATTGTTGATATTTTTGGTATTTCAGGGAGAATGTTATCATATCCATAAGCAATTGCAATATCTTCTATTAAATCGACTTCATGCAGAATATCTGCTCTCCAAGGAGCTATTTCAACTGTTCCTTTATTATAATTATGCCCCATTCTTTCAATTAAATTTTTTAATTGTTTTTCATCTAATTCTAATCCTAAAAGCTTATTTGTATTTTCAAGAGAAATTTTTCTCTTTTCATTTTCAAGAATTGGAGAAATTTTCTCCGGAGCCCCCTTAAGTTCCATTGAATATATTTTTCCATCCATTTCTGCCAGAGAAGTTACCAATATATTCAAACACTTTTTTAATGTATTAAAATCAAAACCAGAGCATTCGACAAAGACATTTTTCGTTTCTTCAGTTATTTTTCCTGTTAATTGGGAGTTTATTATTGGAGGCATACTTAAAACATTATTATTCGAATCCATAAAAATAGGGAATTTTGATTTTCCTGCCAAAAGATGGGCATATTCTCTTCCAGTGGAATGTTTCTGTAAAATCTCCAATCCAGACATTTCTTTATCAGATTCGAGAGGTATAAATTTAATTTTGTCTGGTTCAATTGCTTTGAAAGTTATGGGAAGTTTTATTTTTTCAAGAGGATAAATTCCTATCGCTGCTTTTTTTCTTTTTCTTCCTATAGTTAAATGTAGTTTTTCCTGAATCTCAATCAATTCTCTTATTTTTTCATCGTTTAATTTTAACCCTTTAACAATAGCACAGACAGTATATGGGCGGACATTCTTTACAGAAGAATCAATTATAATCTGATAATTTTTCTCTGGTTTGTTAATTTTATATTTTATTAACCCTGTTTTCTTTCCTAAAAAAGCAAGAAAGCTTCTTTTAAATCCCTGATAGGAAAGCAAATCTGGGCGATTTGGAAGAACTTCTATTTCAATTTCCTCTTCACTAATATTTTCAATGGGAGTTCCAAACATTGAAATTTTATCCTGCATTTTCTCATCGAGCTTGCCTATTTCTTTTTCAAATGTTTTTTTATTTAGTTTTATTAATGCCATTTTATGTTATACTAACATTAAAAAAATTTAATTGTCCTTTAAAAGGGATTGGATTTATTCTTATGGGGTTTTCTAATACAAATCCGTAATTACCCCAAGAACTTGATGCTAAATGTATATCTTTATCTTTAGCATGTTCCTCTTCGTTTTCATATGTTTTAACGTTAATTAGATTTGCTTTCCCAACAATAAACCCTAAAGGAAGATTTGTAAATCCAAATCTTTTCATAGACTCTTTATCTGGATTCTTTGAAGCATGAATAAAAAATTCTCCTCTAAATTTAGTGTTCCAGTTTCTTAATTCTATTTTTTTCTTTCCCATTAATATTAATTCTGCAAAGGGTTGTTTTAGGGATAATGCTTTCATTTTATGATTTCATCAAAAATTTCATCTTTCTTAATTTAGTTATATCGTTTTTGTATACTTCTCTTATATCTTTTATTCCAAATATGTTCATTATCATTCTGTCAAATCCTGGGCCCCATGCCAAAACAGGAACAGGTTTTCCTAAAAGCGGCTCTGTGACTTCTGGTCGGAATATTCCTGCCGCGAAAACTTCAATCCATTGTTTTCTTTCTTCATTCCATACATCTCCTTCTACACTTGGTTCTGTGTATGGAAAATAACTTGGTCTAAATCTTACTTTCTTAAAACCCATTTTATCTGCAAATTGTTTTAAATATCCTAAAAGATTTTTTAGGTTAGCATTTTCATCTATTACAATTCCCTCTGTTTGATTAAATTCAAAACCATGATTCCAGTCTAATGTTTCATTTCTAAAACATTTTCCAATCGCGAAGAATTTTGCCGGGAGATTTTCTCTTTTTAATTCTGCAAGTGTCTGCGCAGATAGGCAGGTAGTGTGTGTTCGCAAAACTAACTTTTTTGCTTCTTCTTCATCCCAATCATACTGCCAACCTTTACTTCCTGAAACTCCTTTTTCATGCGCTTCTTTTACAGCTTTTACAATCTTTTTGTCAGGTAATTCAATTTTTTTATTTAGAAAAAAAGTGTCATGCATTTCTCTTACTGGATGATCCTGTGCTGTGAAAAGGGCATCAAAATTCCAGAATGAACTCTGGACAAAATTTCCTGTCATTTCTTTAAAACCCATTTCTGTCCAAATTCTTCTCCCATAATCCATTGCTTGATTTACAAAATGCCTTTTTCCGCCAGTTATACTTGGAACCTGTGAGGTTACATCATATCTTCTGAATTTCTTTCCTTTCCAATTTGTTTCTTTTTTGAGAAGTTCCGATGTTATTTGTTCAATTAAATCTCCTGATTTTATTTTTGAATTAATTAGAATTTTTCCTAGAGGTGTTATTTCAATCTCTATTTTTTTATCTTCTTTTATTTGTATTATGTTCTTTCTGCTTTGGAGATTTTTTAATGCAAAAGATTGTTCTGGTTTTAGAGAATCATATTCTAAAGGAAGAGATTCAAGAAACAATTCTTCAGGTGTCTTTTTTGATATTTCCTCCTTATTTGCGTTTAAAATTATCTTCTCATTTTTTAAATCCATCAATGCTTTTCTTTTCAATACTCCAATAGAGACCTTGAATTCATCATCTGAAAGTTTGCTTTCTTTTTGAGCCTCTTTTAGGGAAATTATATGTCTCCCATTTAATAAATGAAGAAGCCTTCTTTCAGGGAGTCCTTTTTTAAGATATAATGCACCATTTACATTTAATTCAATTATCTTCTTTTTAGCATAAGATAATTTTACAATTTGTTTATTTTGCAGGTATTCAAGAGCTCTTATTACAGAGGTTTTATCTAAATTTGATTTTTTGCATATTTCATTTATCTTTTCTCCTAAATGGGGCAGGATTTTCTTTTCATTTGGGCTTAGAGACTCAATTAATCTTTGATTGTCCATTTAATCTATAGATAAAAAGTGTTTAAAATTCTTTTGAATTTAAACTTGACTTGTCATCCAAGTAGGTATTCCTAAAACAAGTCCTAAAGATTTTAAATCATAATTGTTTCTGTTGTTTTCTTCTTTTTGGGCTATGAATCGCATCTTAATTTTATTCTTGTTGCATAAGAAGATGTTTTGCTTAAGTCTTGCAAGAATTTCTGATTTCTTTTTTAAATTTTTCTTTTCAATAATCTCATCAAAATTTATCCCCAATTGTATATCTTTCTTTTTCATTGCTTTTGCTAAAACTTGATTTAATCCAGAATTTCTTTGTTTTTGAAAATCCTTTCTTCCAGAGAGATTTATTAAAAGAATATTTACCGGAAGTTTTTCAACCACTTTTCTGTTTAGTTCGTCGTCCTCTGAAGAATAAATAATTTTTTTTTCACCTAATTTTTCTTTCTTAATTCTATCTTTGAGCCTACTAAAATTGGTTTCTGTTAAGAGTATTTGATTTTTTTCCATTTATCCAGAAATCTTTGTTCCTATAAATTTCTTTCCATTTAAGAGATTGTCCAATTGTTTCATATCTTTTCCAAGTATATAAGTTGTTATTTTGTTCCTCATTATTATCTTTGATGCTTTTTGATCAAGAACAAAATGTTGTCCTGGCTTAAATTTGATTTTGTTAGCCATTTTATTGAAATTTTTCCATGAAGTATTTGGGATAAATTTGGCATTTTTGAATTCTTTTGGATTTTTATCGTGCAAACCCGGAACGTCTGTCAGGTTTATGAATTCACATTTGAAAACTTTAGCTATTTCTGCTGAACTTGAATCAGAAGTTTGATGAGGGCGGTATTCTAAAGCTCCACAGAAAACTACATCATATTTTTTAATATAATCTTTAACTTCGCTTGTCTTTTTTGGAATTCCTCTTTTTTGGTTTTGATTGAAAAAGTAACTCATAAATCTTGCATTTGTTCTTGTTGCAGAGATTCCTGCATAATTTTGAAAGTCTTCGTTCATCCTTATTTCTCTAAGCGCAGAAATATATTTTCTTGCAATGCTTCCTCCCCCGCAAACAATAATGAATTTGTATTTATCTTTGTTTTTGAGAATAATTTTTTTGAAAGCCTTTATATATTCTAAATTAATCTTATCGGG